>NZ_QTVB01000099.1:0-2487 GCF_003435965.1 Roseburia sp. AF42-8 | reverse complement strand
ATGCGTGGCAAAATTATTAGATAAAAAGTCAAATAATATAGTTTCAAGATGCATAGGAGAAATAGGAAATTAGATAAAAAGTCAAATAATATAGTTTCAAGATGCATAGGAGAAATAGGAAATTATAGTATGGATATAATGACATTACATTTCCTGTTTTTTAAACTTGTAGATTATATATATTTTACATTTTTTAAAGTGACAGATGATTTTGTGTTAAGTGATTTCCCACACAGCCTGTATTCAAAAACAAGCTGTATAGTATACACATTAGTAGGCGTATCAGGACCTATTTTGGTTAGAATGATATTGAAATATATGAGCAAATTAGCAAATGAGAAGATATTTTATAAAATAGCAGGAGGCAAATGAGAATGCAAGGAATATCGGTGGTAGTACCAGTATTTAATGAAGAAGGAAACGTAAGAGAGTTACACAAGGAAATACTTGAAGTATGTAAAAAAGAAAATTATAACTTTGAAATCATCTTTGTAGATGATGGCTCAAAGGATAAGACACCGGAGATTTGCAAAGACTTAAAGCCTTTAAAATATATTCGTATGCGTAAAAACTTTGGGCAGACAGCGGCAATGGATGCAGGAATCAAAGCAGCGCAGTATGACTATATTGTGACAATGGATGGTGATAGACAGAATGACCCAGCCGACATTCCAAAGCTTGTAAACTATTTAGAAGAGAATGACCTTGATATTGTATCAGGATGGAGAAAGAACCGAAAAGATACAGTAATGAAAAAATTTACATCCAGAGTTGCAAATTTCTTAAGAGGAATTATTGTCAAAGATAATATTCATGATAGTGGCTGTTCATTAAAAATCTATAAGAAGGAATGCTTTGATCATATAAGTTTATATGGGGAAATGCATCGTTTTATTCCAGCACTTTTAAGAATTAAAGGCTTTGAAGTTGGAGAAGTTGTGGTAAATCACAGACCTCGGACAGCAGGTGTGACAAAATATAATTGGAAGAGAACTATCAAGGGGTTTGTAGATATGATTTCATTATGGTTCTGGAGTAAGTATGCTGTAAGGCCATTACATATATTGGGAGCAGGCGGTATGGTATCTATATTCCTTGGAGTAGTATGCGCAATATGGTCAATCGTATTATTTGCACTTGGTTATAAGATGTCTAATAATATTATGCCACCATTATTAACAGTATTCTTTATTATAGTTGGATTACTAATGTTTATTTTTGGATTGATGAGCGACATGATGAGTAAGACATACTATGGTTCTGGAATTGATAAATCATATAGTATAAAAGAAACAATAGAAAATAAGGAAACGGAAGAATAAAAATGAAAATACTTGCTATATCCCATGAGTTTCCACCTATTGGAGGCGGAGGCGCCAATGCATGCTATTTTTTGACAAAGGGATTTGTGGAAAAAGGTCATGAGGTAACACTTGTAACTGCAAATTATCAGGGAATGCCTGAGAGTGAAATTGTAAATGGTGTGCGTGTTATTCGAGTGAATTCGAAGAGGGCACATAAGGAACATTGCAGCTTCAAGGAAATGTTAAGTTATCTGCTGAAGGCATACCCTGTTGCTAATAAATTGCAAAAAAGAGAAAATTTTGATGTGTGCCTGGTATTCTTTGGGATACCAAGTGGACCAATAGGGTATATGCTAAAAAAGAAGTATAAACTTCCATACGTGATACGATTTGGTGGAGGGGATGTTCCGGGATTTCAGGAACGTTTCACGAAAGTGTATAAGATAATTGCCCCAGCAATAAAACTTATCTGGAAAAATGCAGACGCATTAATTGCAAATAGCCAGGGACTAAAGGATATGGCACTTGATTTTTATAATAAGAAACCATTTGATGTTATACCGAATGGTGTTGATACAGAAGTTTTTTATCCGAGCGTAAAAGAGGAAAGTGATGAATTTAAAATTCTTTTTGTTTCAAGGTTGATTGAACGAAAAGGGTTACAATTTATTATTCCACAGTTAAAAAAAATACAGGATAGTACGAAGAAAAGTGTAAAACTAATTGTAGTTGGAGATGGTCCATATCGAGAAACATTGGAACGAATTGCGGAGGAAAACCATGTTTCAGATATGGTAGAATTCGTAGGACAAAAGGGAAAAGAAGAGATTGTGCCTTTTTATCAAAATGCAGATTTATTTATATTGCCATCATCAAAAGAAGGAATGCCAAATGTTGTGCTGGAGGCTATGGCATGTGGATTGCCAATTATTATGACTCCGTGTGAGGGGAGCGCTGAACTGATTTGTGAAAATGGATATAAGGCAGAAAGAAAAGAATTTGCTGATTATATCATCAAATTAATTGGAGATAATGAGATGAGAAAAGAAATGTCCATAAACAGTAATAAAAGGGTTAAAAATTTTTTTAGTTGGAAACATATTGTAAACGAGTATTTGGAAACTTTAGATGGGTTATTAAAATGAAGAATATTGTGATGGGTTATTAAAATGAAGAATATTGT
>NZ_QTVB01000098.1:0-2523 GCF_003435965.1 Roseburia sp. AF42-8 | reverse complement strand
AGCATATCCCACACAGGCTGGTCATTCGATTGGAATAATCCATCGATGAACTACCTGTATCATAGAACATTTTTGTGCCCTGTGCCGTATGTCCACAAAGTAGGAATTAGGGGTAAAAATCAGAAATTTCCACGATTGCGGAAAGTGTGATATAATCCAGATAAGCGGCAGCAATGAAACCATTGGAAAGGAGCGTGCGCCCATGAAAGGAGCAACAAGCATACAGGAACGCCTTTGGGAACTCCGCAAGGACAAAGGCTTAAATCTGGAAGAACTATCAAAGCTGACAGGCATTTCCAAATCAGCTCTTGGAAGTTATGAAAAAGAGGATTTTAAGGAAATCAATCATGGCAACCTTATCACGCTGGCAGACTTCTATGGGGTCTCTGTTGATTATCTACTGTGCCGGATAGAGAACAGGGAGCAGATCAACACACCATTGACGGAGTTGCATTTGAATGATGAGATGGTGGCACTGCTGAAAAGCGGTCGGATTAACAACCGTCTGCTCTGTGAGCTTGCTACACATAAAGATTTTATCAAGTTTCTTGCAGACATTGAGATTTATGTGGACGGGATTGCTACCATGCAGATTCAAAACCTCAATGCACTTGTCGATACCGTCCGGCATGAAATCATTGAGCGGTATCGCCCAGGCGAAGATGACCAGCATTTGAAAGTGCTGCAAGCCGCCCATATCAGTGATGATGAGTATTTCAGTCACATGGTTCTGGATGACCTCAACCTGATTATCCGGGATATTCGGGAAGCCCACAAAAAGGACAGTGAGAGTGCGCCCCAGACCACCGTTGCCGATGAATTGAAAGAAAATCTCGAAGCAGTCGAAAATTTCAAGGGCAGCCGGGATGAAAAGCTGGTTGTCCTTTACTGCAAGCAGCTCGGTATCAACTATAAAAATCTGTCAGACGAAGAATTTCGCTGGCTGATTCGGATTCTCAAAAAATCAAAGAAAATGGGAACGCCTATCAGCCAGAGGAAAAAACGGTAAAAAAAACCGCTGTTGCATGGTTGGGGTGCCTTCCATGTAGCAGCGGTTCTTGCTGTGGTTATTATTTCATTCGTTTTCTTAATATCCGGCGATAATTTGTTTCTCCCTTTGGTGCGTCCTGTATAATTTCCAACACACCATCTTCAAGCATTTTATCAATGCGATTAGAAATCCATACATCACTAATTCCAAGTTGATATTTTCCTAAAACATTACCTATAACAATAGCCATTTTGAATTGCTCTGGCTGTTCTGCAATTTCACGAAGAATGAAACTATCATATATATCTTCTGAAACACTTTGCAATTTACCATTTAGCATTGCACGCAAAGGTGCATTTTCATTTTGAAGTTGATTCCATTTCATAGCACAAGCTGAAAGAAATACAGGCTTAGCTTTTTCTTGTAGAGTTATATATTTTCCCCATTCGCCAGGAGAAACCTCACCCCATGCTATTTTGGATGTCATAGTATTTTCTTTTCCATATTCCCAGGCAGGTAACTTAACCAAATAAATTGTTGTCTGACAGTTTAATGGTCGAAGTTGTTTCATAAGCCAGTACATACCGCAAAGTTCATCCGGATTATAGCTATACCAAATACGAACTTCTTCCCCAGCTACATATCGTTCAATAACCGAAGACAATGTAGTTTTAATTTTCTGTATTTTTTCTTCAACCTGATAGTCTAAATCCTCTACAAACCAGACAGACAGCATTTTCTTGAGAACATTTTTCCGCTGTTCGCCAATTCCATTATCAGAAATATCTCCCACACTAAGAGCCATATCAAAACAATAAACATCACTGCTCTTGCCTCCCAATGGAATAGCATTCTCCCAAGCAATATGTTCTTGTTCCTGTGCTTGAATTTGTGCTTCTTTCATTTCATCTGAAGATGGAACACTCCCATCTTCATGCCTCATAAAGACCGAAACTGCACTTCCTCTATACTTTCCCTTACCGTAAGTTTGGGCAATTTTCAAACTTCCACAGGCACTTTCACCAAATACAATTTCAATCATCTTATATACCTCCGATTTAATTACTCCCGTATGAATAAATTATATCATGCAAAACAATTTCTTCTGCCCGGTTGTGAATGTTATTACAACGCTGCACCCATTCCATTTGTTGAGTTCGCTTCAATTCCTCTGTCACGCCCTCGGTGGCTTTCATCTGCTCCATGATAGTGTCTAACCGTTCCTGTGCCTGTTCGTTCAGGTCTGCAAGATATGTCCACAATTCTCCGGTCAGTATCAATGTATTCAATCTGGCTGGGTGGACTTCCCTTAAATATTCCCGGTGCATCCGTCCGTACTTTCCGATAGGGCGGTGTTCCTCCGGCAGTTTCAAGTCCGGGATGTAATAATCTCCGACAAGGATATAATCAATTCCGTTTTCCGTTATTCTTGGTTTCAATTCGCTCATGTTCCTTACCTCCTGTGGAAGCAGGCTCGTCTGGTACTAACTCAATCACATCGGTAATCTCACAATTCAGCGTTTCGCAGATAC
>NZ_QTVB01000097.1:0-2524 GCF_003435965.1 Roseburia sp. AF42-8 | reverse complement strand
CAGAAGGAACTTTTACAATAACACTGATGTATGAAAGAGTAAATATCTACTGTGCAGGACTAAATTCTACCGCCCTGTAGGGCAGTGGAATTTAAAATTTCATTTTAGGGGGTATAAAACGAGAGAAAAATAATTTGACTTTTTCCAAAAAGAAAAATATAATGACTTCTGAACGAGTAGCAAAATTGCGTAAATCCAGTTTTGCTGCTCGTTTTTGTAATTTTATAATGCAATGAAAAAGTGTGTAGCTTATCAGCGTAAGTCCAACTTATAAGATAGGTGCGCACTTTTTATATTGCCAAATATCCGCAGGAAACTGCCAGTGGCAGCTTCTGCAGGTGGAAAAAGGAGGATTAAGTTAAGATGGCAGAAAGTAACAAGATGAAGGAAATGCCGGTAAATAAGCTTATGGTGCAGATGGGAATACCGATGATTTTATCTATGGCATTGCAGGCGGTTTATAACATTGTAGACAGTGCCTTTGTAGGAAACATGAAATCAGGAAGTGAGGCTGCACTTAATGCACTTACACTGGTATTTCCGGTTCAGATGCTTATGGTAGCAGTGGGAATCGGAACCGGTGTGGGAACCAACGCACTTCTCGCGAGAACACTGGGAGAGGGAAAAAGTAAAAAAGCTGCAAAAGTTGCAGGAAACAGTTTATTTCTTGGAGTGATTATTTATGCAGTATGTCTGCTGTTTGGAATGTTTGGAGTAAAAGCATACATCTCATCCCAGACCGTTGATGCGGAAGTCATTGCAATGGGGACAAGCTATTTAAGAATATGCTGTGTGATTTCATTTGGAATTATTTCCTTCTCGCTATTTGAGAAACTGTTACAGGCAACCGGGCGTTCCATTTATTCAACAATTGGTCAGGTTGTGGGAGCAGTGGTAAATATTATTCTTGACCCAATTATGATTTATGGCATCGGACCGGTTCCTGAAATGGGAGTAGAAGGCGCAGCCTATGCAACCGTAATCGGACAGGTGGTATCAGCAGCATTGTTATTTATTTTCCATGTAAAATTAAATAAGGAATTTGAGCATGGTGTAAAGTTTATGAAACCAGAGAGCAGAATTATCAGGGAAATCTATGCAATCGGACTTCCGGCAATTATTGGACAGGCGCTTATGTCTATTATGGTTTATGTGATGAATCTGATTTTAAAATTCAGTCCTTCGGCTCAGACCGCATATGGATTGTTCTATAAAGTACAGCAGTTTGTACTCTTCCTTGCCTTTGGACTTAGAGATGCAATCACGCCGATTATTGCATTTGCCTATGGAATGCATAGCAAGAAGAGGATTCAGGATGGAATCAGATATGGCTTAATCTATACGATTGTGCTTATGATTATTGGTGTGGCAATTACAGAAATTTTCCCGGGGGCTTTTGCAACTTTATTTAATGCAGGACAGTCAAGGGAATATTTTATCGGAGCAATGAGAATTATTTCTATCAGCTTTATTTTCGCCGGAATCAATGTGGCATATCAGGGAATTTATCAGGCTCTGGATGGTGGCATGGAATCGCTTGTGATTTCACTGCTCAGACAGCTTGTCATCATATTGCCACTGGCAGGTGTTTTCTCCAGTTTGGTCAGAAACGGACAGATGGGCGTTTCCTTAATCTGGTGGGCATTCCCGATAACAGAGATTGTTGCATGCCTTGTGGGATATGTATTTTTAAAGAGAATCCGGAAGAATAAAGTGGAAAGTTTAAGTTAAGGAGGAGTCAGCTATGGCAAAAAGAATCATTACAATCAGTAGAGAGTTTGGAAGCGGCGGTCGATTTATCGGGGAAGAAGTGGCAAAAAAACTTGGTATCGCCTATTATGATAAGGATATCATTGGACGGATTGCAGAACAGTCCGGGTTCGCACCGGAGTACATTCAGGAAAATGCTGAATTATCTCCCAAGAAAGGATTGTTTGCCTATGCTTTTTCTGGTCGTGATATTACAGGAAAATCGGTAGAAGATATAGTATATGAAGCACAAAGAAAAATAATTCTGGGAATCACTGAGAAAGAAAGTTGTGTAATCATTGGAAGAAATGCAGATTTTATCTTAAGGGACAGGGCAGAAGTACTAAATGTATTTATACATGGAAACATGCCGGAAAAGGTACAGCGTATCTGCAGGTTATATCATGTTACAGAAGCAGATGCCATAAATTTGATAAATGATACAGATAAAAGACGCAGAACAAATTATAATTTTTATACAGAGCAGAAGTGGGGAATGGCGAAGAACTATACACTGTCGTTGAACAGCTCGGTGTTAGGGTATGATATGTGTCAGAAAATCATAATGGATTGTGCAAAATAATAAGAGCAGGTCACTGTAGAGGGGCAGAATTTACATTTGTGAGGGGCGGCCTGCTGTAACTTCCAGTAGAAAAAAGGTACTGTATTTTTGTACCGACCCCTAAAAGTTAGACCAAAAAATCTAACGATTGGAGGTCGGTATTTTTATGTCTAAATATAGTTATGAATTTAAAAAGAAAGTTGTAAATGCTTA
>NZ_QTVB01000096.1:0-2561 GCF_003435965.1 Roseburia sp. AF42-8 | reverse complement strand
ATCCCTGCCAAAAGTCATGGCGCTACATCGCCGGGGAAGCATATCCCACACAGGCTGGTCATTCGATTGGAATAATCCATCGATGAACTACCTGTATCATAGAACATTTTTGTGCCCTGTGCCGTATGTCCACAAAGTAGGAATTAAGGGTAAAAATCAGAAATTTCCACGATTACGGAAAGTGTGATATAATCCAGATAAGCGGCAGCAATGAAACCGTTGGAAAGGAGCGTGTGCCCATGAAAGGAGCAACAAGCATACAGGAACGCCTTTGGGAACTCCGCAAGGACAAAGGCTTAAATCTGGAAGAACTATCAAAACTAACGGGTATTTCTAAATCAGCCCTTGGCAGTTATGAAAAAGAAGATTTTAAGGAAATCAATCATGGCAACCTTATCACGCTGGCAGACTTCTATGGGGTTTCCGTCGATTATCTGCTGTGCCGGACAGAGAACAGGGAGCAGATCAACACGCCACTGACGGAGCTGCATTTGAACGATGAAATGGTTGCACTTCTGAAAAGCGGACGGATCAACAACCGTCTGCTCTGCGAACTTGCCACCCATAAGGACTTTATCAAGTTTCTTGCGGACATTGAGATTTATGTGGATGGGATTGCCACCATGCAGATTCAAAACCTCAACACCCTTGTCGATACTGTCCGGCATGAAATCATAGAACGGTATCGCCCTGGCGAAGATGACCCACATTTGAAAGTGCTGCAAGCCGCCCATATCAGTGATGATGAATATTTCAGCCACATGGTTCTGGATGACCTAAACCTGATTATCCGGGATATTCGGGAAACCCATAAAAAGGATAGTGAGAGTGCGCCCCAGACCACTGTTGCCAATGAACTGAAAGAAAATCTGGAAGCGGTCGAAAATTTCAAGGGCAGCCGTTTGGAAAAACTGGCAGTGCTTTACTGCAAGCAGCTCGGTATCAACTATAAAAATCTGTCAGATGAAGAATTTCGCTGGCTTATTCGGATTCTCCAAAAATCAAAGAAAACGGGAACGCCTATCAACCAGAGGAAAAAACGGTAAAGGAAAACCGCTGTTGCATGGTTTGTTGGATTCCATGTAGCAGCGGTTTGTGCTGTGGTTATTACTTCATTCGTTTTCTTAATATTCGGCGATAATTTGTTTCTCCCTTTGGTGCGTCCTGTATAATTTCCAACACACCATCTTCAAGCATTTTATCAATGCGATTGGAAATCCATACATCACTAATTCCAAGTTGATATTTTCCTAAAACATTACCTATGACAATAGCCATTTTGAATTGCTCTGGCTGTTCCGCAATTTCACGAAGAATGAAACTATCATATATATCTTCTGAAACGCTTTGCAATTTACCATTTAACATTGCACGCAAAGGTGCATTTTCATTTTGAAGTTGATTCCATTTCATAGCACAAGCTGAAAGAAATACAGGATTAGCTTTCTCTTGTAGAGTTATATAGTTTCCCCATTCGCCAGGAGAGACCTCGCCCCATGCTATTTTGGATGTCATAGTATTTTCTTTTCCATATTCCCATGTAGGTAACTTAACCAAATAAATTGTTGTCTGGCAGTTTAAGGGTTGAAGTTGTTTCATAAGCCAATACATACCACAAAGCTCATCTGGATTATAGCTATACCAAATGCGAATTTCTTCCCCAGCTACATATCGTTCAATCACTGAGGTCAATGTAGTTTTAATTTTCTGTATTTTTTCTTCAACCTGATAATCTAAATCCTCTACAAAGCAGACAGACAGCATTTTCTTGAAAACATTTTTCCGCTGTTCGCCAATTCCATTATCAGAAATATCTCCCACACTAAGAGCCATATCAAAACAATAAACATCACAGCTCTTGCCTCCCAATGGAATAGCATTCTCCCAAGCAATGCGTTCTTGTTCCTGTGCTTGAAGCTGTGCTTTTTTCATTTCATCTGAAGATGGAACACTCCCGTCTTCATGCCTCATAAATATTGAAACAGCACTTCCTCTATACTTTCCCTTGCCGTAAGTTTGGGCAATTTTCAAACTTCCACAGGCACTTTCACCAAATACAATTTCAATCATCTTATATACCTCCGATTTAATTGCTCCCGTTATGAATAAATCATCTCATGCAAAACAATTTCTTCTGCCCGGTTATGAATGTTATTGCAACGCTGCACCCATTCCATTTGGTGGGTACGCTTCAATTCCTCGGTTACGCCCTCGGCAGTTTTCATCTGCTCCATGATGGTGTCTAACCGTTCCTGTGCCTGTTCGTTCAGGTCTGCAAGATATGTCCACAATTCCCCGGTCAGTATCAATGTATTCAATCTGGCTGGGTGGACTTCCCTTAAATATTCCCGGTGCATCCGTCCGTACTTTCCGATAGGGCGGTGTTCCTCCGGCAGTTTCAAGTCCGGGATGTAATAATCTCCGACAAGGATATAATCAATTCCGTTTTCCGTTATTCTTGGTTTCAATTCGCTCATGTTCCTTACCTCCTGTGGAAGCAGGCTCGTCTGGTACTAACTCAATCACATCGGTAATCTCACAATTCAGCGTTTCGCAGATAC
>NZ_QTVB01000095.1:0-2564 GCF_003435965.1 Roseburia sp. AF42-8 | reverse complement strand
GGTGCATCAGCTGGATACCAAATCCATAGCTGGGTAGCCAAGTCCGGAAGGGATAAACGCTGAAGGCATCTAAGCGTGAAGCCCCCCCCAAGATGAGATGTCCCTGTCTATAAGACAGTAAGACCCCTGAAAGAGTATCAGGTAGATAGGGCAGAGGTGGAAGCACGGTAACGTGTGGAGCTGACTGTTACTAATCGGTCGAGGGCTTGACCAAAGCAACTCGGAAACAATCTGTATGAAGTTTTGAAGGTATGTACCTTTAAGGCCCAATGGCTCAGTTGGTTAGAGCGCCGCCCTGTCACGGCGGAGGTCGCGGGTTCGAGTCCCGCTTGGGTCGTTTCAAATGGGATCTTAGCTCAGCTGGGAGAGCATCTGCCTTACAAGCAGAGGGTCACAGGTTCGAGCCCTGTAGGTCCCACTTTTCTTGTAGTTATAAGTGTATCGCAAGATATGCCGATGTGGCTCAATTGGCAGAGCAGCTGATTTGTAATCAGCAGGTTATCGGTTCGAGTCCGATCATCGGCTTTATACAATTTCATATTGTATAGAAATGGGCAGATTCCCGAGTGGCCAAAGGGGACAGACTGTAAATCTGCTGCAAATTGCTTCGGTGGTTCGAATCCACCTCTGCCCATTCTTCTTTATAGAAGATAATTGAATAACGCGGGATGGAGCAGTCTGGAAGCTCGTCGGGCTCATAACCCGAAGGTCACAGGTTCAAATCCTGTTCCCGCAACTCTTGCCCAGTTAGCTCAGTTGGTAGAGCAGAGGACTGAAAATCCTCGTGTCTCTGGTTCGATTCCGGAACTGGGCATTCTCAGAAAACCTGAGAAATGGGATATTAGCTCAGTTGGTAGAGCACTTGACTTTTAATCAAGTTGTCCGGGGTTCGAATCCCCGATGTCTCAGTAGTTAAAAATGGCGGAAATGCTGATAAATACAGTATTTTCGCCATTTTTGTGAGTAATCGGAAGTAGTGCTAAGTAAGCCTAAATATTCATCTTCACCCCATCTTCAAGGGCATTTTTGAACCCCTTCATCTTCAAAAATTAATTGAATTTTTTACTACTTCCTGCACGTTTTCTTTCTGTTCCAGAACATGATTATAAACCTCTAAAACCATCTTCTCAGAATCACCTAATAATTGTGCAATTCTTTTAATACTGATGTTTGGCATCTGATAACATAAGTTTGCACAGTAATTATGCCGAAAGATATGTGCGGTCAGTCCGGTTATTATTCTAATCCTATTTGACCCACCGGCAGCAACATTCATTTTGGAAACAATATTAGACCACATCTTATTATAAGCAGAAGCAGTCATATATTTATTATTGGCAGAATAGAAGAGATTGGTTCCTGGTAAGGTCTTTATGTATTCTGAAATAAATTCATTTAAAAATGGTGGTATGGGAACTATACAATTGCCATTTACGGATTTTGTACCCTTAATGTAAGGATTATTGTCATCAAAGGCTAAATCCTTGTTTACGGTCAATTCATTACATTCTAGGGATATATCAAATATAGTAAGCAGCCTTTCAAATAACCTGATTGATTTTGATACTCCTATTCAGGTGGTGAAAGGTTTTCAGGGTGATAATTTGGAAGAATTGCAGACCAACCTGAAGACAAAAAATAATTGGTGTGGATGATGACGGCGGTGTTGATGTCAAGACCGTGGATGTGCCATATCAGGCGAGACAGGCAAAACTTGAATTGGATGAAAAAAATATTTACCGGTTTGGAATGGGGGTGAATACAGCAGGACTTAAGGACACAAATGCAACAACCAATATAGCAATTAAGGCAGCCTATTCTTTACTAGATTTAAAGTGTTCCAAACTGGAAATAAGATTAAAGCAGTTACTTAGAAGGCTTTTGAAGCTGATTATTGTTGAAATCAATGAAACTGATGGTACAGATTACCACTGCAATCAGGTTTACTTCGAATTTAGCCATGAAGTCATGTCAAATGAGCAGGAAAATGCGCAGATTGCATTGACAGAAGCACAGAAGACACAGGTGTTAATTAACACACTTCTTTCTCTTGCTTCACAGCTTGATAATGAAACATTAATGCGTAACAAATGTTTCTCCTAAATATGGATTTATGAATACTGATATATATTCTGAACTGAATTCATTAATCGGGACGACTATCAATAAAGAAGTAAAATTTTACACTTTTTACGAAGATTGGTCGAATGTAACAGAAGAAGAACTTAATGAATATGAGATAGAGGTGCATGAAGAGGTAAATATAAGTATTGGGGGAGAAATTACAATGAGTGGATTCATATACTATGATGAACAGATTTTGAGCAAAGGTTATCCGATGACTTGTGGATGGTTGTCACAATCTGATGATGAACAACTATATACAGGATATTCACGAACTAAAACGAAAAACACATTGAATTTAAATAAGAAAGAGAAAAAAGGAGTATGGCTATTGTACCGACCCCTAAAAGTTAGACCAAAAAATCTAACGATTGGAGGTCGGTATTTTTATGTCTAAATATAGTTATGAATTTAAAAAGAAAGTTGTAAATGCTTATCTG
>NZ_QTVB01000094.1:0-2935 GCF_003435965.1 Roseburia sp. AF42-8 | reverse complement strand
CTATTAAAAGCTTAGTATTTTTCATTTTTTCTGTCAATATCAATTATTATCAAAACGAATTATAAATATTTGTCAATATCAATTATTATCAAAACGAATTATAAATATTTGTATATTTTATACAATCTTACCTGTATATTTTATAATAAAACTCACTTTTTCTATCACACTATTTCTGTATCATTATAATCTGCAGAACCTGTCACTGACAGCTTCTTACGGATGCACGACTACAAAAAAAGACCAGAACGCACGATATCTTCAAGCCTTACGGCATTCGATTATCGGACTGTTCTGGTCTTTTATTTGTCTCTATTTCTTACTTGCCGTCTTTTGCAAGGAAATCATTGATTTCATCAACTAAAGACTGTGGCTCAATTCCATGAACCATTGCTGCCTGTTCAATTGTCTCCATCTGTGAAGATGGGCATCCTAAACAATGCATTCCTATGTTTAAAAGAATCGGTGCAATATTCTCATCGATCTGAAGTAATTCACCAATCATGGTATCCTTATTAATCTGTGCCATATTTTTTCCTCCTTCTTGTTTTCAATGGTGTTATTATAATCCCTCCCGGCAAAATATGCAATTAGTTTTCCCTTTTGTCCGTAATTATATACACGATTGCTTTTTCTTTAGTACATGAGGAAGAGGTATTGTAAATCATAATTTTTTGTATTAAAATAATTGCAAGCTAGAATTCTAGCCTATACATTGTTTATTATTTTTAAAGGAGGACGATAAAATGGCATATGTAATTTCTGATTCATGTGTAAGCTGCGGTACTTGCGAAGGTGAATGCCCAGTTGGAGCTATCTCTGCAGGAGATGGAAAATACGAAATCGCTGCTGATACTTGCATCGAGTGTGGAACTTGTGCAGGTGCTTGCCCTACAGGAGCTATCAGCCAGGAATAATTTTCGTACTTAATTCAAAAGAAGCTGTTGGTTTTGCCACACAGCTTCTTTTTTTACGCGGGAAACTCGCAAAGCGAGAATCTCGTAGTTATGCCCTCATTTGTGAAGGCTATGCTTCATTCGGTTTCCATTCCTGTTTCTTATGAAACAGCTTCTTCTCTTTCTTTCCCTTTGCCTTCAGGCTCTGACGAATCAGCTCGTCCAGTTTCTTATAGCGTTCCTCTTCTGCCTCATCCTGCTCACGCATTAGATAATTCATTTCTTTCAGTACATAATCTCTTACCCTCTCACTGACTTCTTTGCCAAGTGCCTGATTATTTTCTGCAATCGCGCCTTTTACAATCTGTGCCATCATATGCTGGAACTGCTCCATCCGCCTTGTGTTGTCCTCTACCTCCGTGGAAAGAGTCTGCTTTGCCGGCTCCGATGCTGCTGCCGCTAATAGCTCCGGTGCATCTTCCCTGCCGCCATTATGTATTAAAAGCTTGATTGCCTTTAACTGATAACCCTGCTCTTTCCATTCTTTTATCTTCATGAATTGTTCAATGTTTTCTTTTGTATAATAACGGTGTCCCATTTCGTTGCGGGGTACCGTAAGCTCTAACTCTTCTTCCCAGTATCTAAGTACATGGGATTCTACATTTACAAGTGCTGCAGCATCTGAAATCATATACCGTTGCTTGTCCATAATTGCTCCTCCTTTGCCACTGCTTCTTCTTTAAAATTATAACGCTGCGGCTTTTGTCAGTGCAATTATTTTCCATCGTATTATTCCGACATATTGTGCGTATTGAATGGCTTCTCCTACGCCGTTATGGTCATTATCTGCAGTTACAAGTTTATATCATTCTTTTATCTCTTCACCGGCATTCTGCTAAATGATTAAGCTCGATTGCCTCTTCTTTCATATTTTATCTTCTTTTTACGCTACACTGATGGCAGATTTTTTAAATTCCTTAAATGAAAAACTCATTGCAAAATCGGAAGGTTTTCCAATACATTAATCATTGTATTTTCA
This sequence comes from Roseburia sp. AF42-8, assembly GCF_003435965.1. Classification (NCBI taxonomy): domain Bacteria; kingdom Bacillati; phylum Bacillota; class Clostridia; order Lachnospirales; family Lachnospiraceae; genus Roseburia; species Roseburia sp. AF42-8. The sequence goes on along the minus strand of NZ_QTVB01000094.1, from coordinate 1,000 downwards.
GTTTTCGCAGTATTTTATGTGATATAATACGATTAAAACTGTTGAAAAAGTGATTGTAGCAATGGATTTGTTTGGTCAACCAGCTGATCATATAGAATTAAGAAATATAGCTAATCCATATGGAATGAAGATATTAGAAGATGGCGCACAAGGATTACGTTCATTAAGTGTACATTGAAAAGGAAATATGATAATATAAGAATTGGTGTAAATTCAAGATTAGATACTATTCAAACAGCAATATTATTAATTAAATTAGAGGCTTTTAAAAAGTATGAGATGTGTTACAAGAAGTTTTAAAGCAGAATGAAAATGAATATAATAGAGATGTTTGCGGATGCAGAAAGGAGTTTTGGACATTAAAAATAAAAAGGGGAGAACATATAGGACAAGCACATCCGGATCATAATTTGGAAATGTTATTTAAAGAAAAGCAAGAGTGGGCTTTACGTTTTAGTGAATTCTTTGTTTAGGCACCCTCTAGTAAGATTTAGAAAAGATATAGGGAGAAGATGTCTTGCCTATTCTGATTATATGGAAATTAAGCGTTTGATAAATTTGAAAAAAAGACATTTTTTTATGAAGAAGAAAAAACATAGTAAAAAGGCAGGTGGCTATTCTAAATAAGAAGTTGGGTACAGATTTAACTGACGCAGAGGTTATAGATTGTATTAATAGAAGTCTAACGGGCTATTTTACATATTATAATGAATATACAGTATAATATTCCCCAAAAAGATAATTTTATTCCTGATGAAGTGCTTACATTTGGAGAATATTGGAACCAGACAACCTGTTATCCGGGGAAAATGGTGGCGATAGGAAATCCCCATCTTGAGGAATGTGTTACTACAATGAAAACAATAAAGTATTTCCCAACTATTTTAATTCTTTCTCAAGGGCCAGTAGGAGAAGCATTGGTTAAATTAGCAATAGAATTAAAAAATTTAGTTAGAAAAAAAGGAATTCCTGCAAGAATTATTTATAAATTACATCCAAA
>NZ_QTVB01000093.1:0-3064 GCF_003435965.1 Roseburia sp. AF42-8 | reverse complement strand
ATTTAACTTTTTTATTGGAATTAAATACTTATACATTAAATGTGGACCGAAATTTTTTCGATATTTCGTTAATTCGGAAAGAGGATGAATGTTATTTATATTGCCCGATATATAATAATGAAACAGCATATCTTTCGGATACGCAAAACAAATATCCATTAGAAAAGAATATTAATACACTTATAGCCGAGGTACGTGAAACCTCGCGTTTTCAAAATTTGAATATAGCGGTAGACTGTTGTCAGAAATTGTATGGTACACAATTTAAGGTAGGTCAATATGAAATGTCGAAAGAGATATTAGAGATAAAAGAACTGTATGGGAATAAAATCTATTCAAGAATATGTGAAATAGATGAACATCAGAAAATAATACATCCAGAGTTTTGCTGGGATGATGTCAGAACAGAATGTTTTTAATGGTAAGGTATAAAAGGTAGATATGTGAGTGCAACTAATTTTAGTCGCATCTGCTGTGAGCAGGGAGTATAATATAAAAAGAGAAGTAATTTATGAGCAGAAAGGACAAATTATTAGAGAAACTTTTGCAGAAACTAAAAGACTTTACATTTGATGAAATGGTATCAAAGGATGGCATATTATGAGTGACTTACTATCATACAAAAATTATAATGGTACAGTAGAGTTTTCGAAAGAAGATAATTGTTTATTTGGTAAAGTAATCGGTATTAAATCGCTGATTTCCTATGAAGGGGCATCCGTAAAGGAATTAGAGCAGGATTTCCATAATGCAGTGGATGAATATCTTGAGGATTGTAAGGAGAGAAATATTGAGCCAGAGCAACCTTATAAGGGGACTTTTAATGTAAGAATTAGTCCGGAATTGCATAGAACTATTGCAATCTATGCTATGGAGCATGGAAAAAGTTTAAATGCTGCGGTGGAAGAGGCAATCGACAATATGGTTAAGCTGTAGTGTTTGTTATATTATAATTGACAAAAAAAGAAAAGCTGATGGGAGGAATCATTATGAAGAAAAGATTAGCGATGATTGTAACAATGTTGATGGTAACAGTAAGTATGGCAGCCTGCGGCGGGAAAAAAGATACTACCGCTGATAAGGAATCTGTTATAAATACAGAAGCTACCGAAGGGGTGGCAGAGACAGAAGAGCCGGAAACAGAGGCAGTTGCAGAGCAGGAGACCACTGGAAAACTGGAGAGCAATACTTCCAGTGCAGAGAATACTGCAGCACAGCCATCTGACAATAATACAAGCAAATCAAATAAGAGCAACAGCAATTCCGGCAATAAGGCAAGTGCAGGTAGCACTGCATCAGCCGGAACAACTACCAGTAATTCCAGTGGAACAACTGGAAGCAGCAATAGCAACACCAATGCTTCTAACAATAATGCAGCTCCGGCGCATGAACATAAGTGGGTGCTGCATGAGGGCAGCGGTCATTATGAGACACAGGTTGTTAAAGAAGCCTGGGACGAGCCAGTATATGAAATGCGTGAGATTACACGCTGCAGCACTTGTAATGCTGATATAAGCAGTTGGTCAGAGGAACAAATTGGAGACCACATTGAAGCACATATACTTGCTGGAGAAGATAAAGGCGGATATTATAGCACCGGAGAAAGAGTGCAGACCGGAACAAAGCACCATGACGCAGAAACCAAGCAGGTATGGGTGCAGGATGTGGCACCTTATGCACAGTGCAGTGGATGTGGAGAAATCGGACCGGTAGGTCCGGCATATCCATTAATTAATGGAATAGATTCTATATAAAGATGGTAAGAGAAGGATTCAAGGTGATTTTACTTTGAGTCCTTTTTTTATAGATATTTGTACCGGAATCCGGTACGTATAGCTTAGCGGAAGGGAGGATAGAAAACAAAATATAAAGGTAACTGGGAACTGATAATGATATCGGTTCTTTTTTTGTGCGTGTAATGAGGAAAAGTCTGTACTTGTACAGGACTTTGACGAATACCGTAACATCTTGTGAAAAGTATTTTCACAAGGATATGCTTTCTTTTAGCAAATGGAAGGAGGAAAACGGAAAGTATGAAGAAATTTAGCGTAAAACAGAAGTTAAAAGCGTCCATAGCTGTAGCATTATGTGTCTGTATGGCAGCCAGTCCGCTGACTGCTTTTGCGGAAAGTTTACCGGAGCAGGAAGAATCGATTCTTTCAGATAACTTTGATGAACTGGTACGCAAGGCGGAAGAAGAAAACAAAGAGCATGAAGCGGAGCAGATTGCTCTTAACAGTGCCGATGAGGGATTGGTAGTTAAAACTTATGCCTCTGGAAACTATGATTTTAATGTAGATTTAACCGTAGGAAAGACGATTAATTACAATGGCTATCAGACACACCAGTATAGTCTTTCGGATGGAACTGTAGTTTATTGTCTGGAACCAAGTAAAGCAAATCCGAGCAATGGACAATATACCGCTTCGGTATCCAATGATGCATTGCTTTCAGCAGTAGCCTACTATGGATATGGTGGACCGGGATATGAAAGTGATAAGGGTATGTATAACATGATGCAGGAGAATGTTCGTCCTTATGCTTATGTAATTACTCATATGGCTTTATCCTGGGTGTATGATGGCTGTAGTGATGATTCTGATGCCTTTAAGGGGAATGCAGCTACTGCAGATGGTATTAAAAACATGGTAAATCTTATGGATATTGATGCTTATTTGCCTTTTCATCGAAATACAGATATATAATAAGGGCTGTTAGGGGCACTTGGAATTTCGTTTGATATACTGGCAACGCTGGCACAGGGATGTGCCGGCGAGGTGCATATGAACATGGATGTGAATTTGCACCGGTTGCCGGATAGGTAAAAAAGTATATCGAAATTCCCAGTGCCCCTTACAGTCCTTATGTAATATCCGTATTCGATGAAAAGGCAGATACACTCAAAACCTTCCTAAGAAATTCCAGAATAACATAGAAACAATTCAGACACAATTTAAAATAACAGGCAAATTTAAAAGGCTTATGAAAAAATATTTTCAACAAAAAACACGTTGAATTGTTTTGATAAGCCTTTTTTTATATGCAAAAAAATGATAAATATAAA
>NZ_QTVB01000092.1:0-3186 GCF_003435965.1 Roseburia sp. AF42-8 | reverse complement strand
CACCTTTCGCTAACACCACTGGATTTTCATCCGTCGAATCATCCGCATATTTAAGGCAATAAGAAAGACCTGTACCATTACCTCCTGTCCACAACATATTATCTGTTGTGAATATCTGGTATACCTTTGGTGTTTCAGCCGTATAAAATGTCTTTTCCGCAGATGCAGGTGCTTTCATATAATTACTTTTTTGTTGACCGTACAATGAAGATACGGTATTCAGACCAGAACTAATGTTCATATTTTTGTTCCTCCAATCAGCTCAAAATTTTCTCTTTTTAATTATTCAAATATACCTGATATGTTAAATTTTAGTATCAAGCGTTGCCTGTGCAGGAGATTTCCCCGACTCTGCCAATTCTCTTGTAACACTATCTAATGCACCATCTTTAATTGGCTTACCAATTTCCCAGTTAGGATCAGCCTTTTTTGCGGCATCATAAAATGCCTGTCTGTAAATTCTCTCATATTTTTCAAGGGTGTACCCGGCAGCCAATCTGTCCTTTTTCTGCATTTTGCGGTACAAATTGTTATATACCTCGGAACGTTTTGTTGTATCTCCATTGTGGACACCGTTTTCACGCAGGAACTCTTTTTTTGTCAGTTCATACATTTCTTCTTTGCTACTATCCGGAATTGATATGATCCTTTTTCTCGAACTTTCATTTTCATCTGTCACTAAAAGTCCTGCCAGTCCATTTACAGGGTTGATATAATCTCCATCCTTGTCATAATGACTCATCAGATTTTTTATTCCCTGAATATTGCCATACATTGCACCATTTCCAGCAGACATCATTTGTTTTACTGCGGCTTTATATTGTTTGCTGTTTGTGTTAATCCCGGCAGCTTTTAACTTGGACTGAACAGAACTGCTGTTCAACTGGGACAACTGAAAACTGCCTATTGCATTTACTCCTGATGTCCCAAATGATTTTTGAAACAAAAAAGCATAATCCGTTATTTTTGACATAAAACATCCTCCCATATTAAACCTGTTATCTTACCTATATCCTTACGCTTTCCTATCAAAAGACGTTTTCTCTTCCAAATAGTTCGGCAGTTCTTTCAATTCTGAGCTTTGGGCATTCTTTTGCGTATGGTATTCATTGAAGTAAATTCCGTAAAATTCTCTTTCCTTTTCCCGCTCAGCCGGAGTTCTTTCGCATCCCCATCCATAACTATCTCCCAGATAGGTCAACACTTTTGTTCCTTGATAAGAAATGTCGGCACCATATCCTTCGCCTGTCAGAATCGGACATTCCAGTGTGCCTCCTCCCGCCAGAGCAAACTTCTTTTGCGCAAGGTTGTTATTTTTCCCCTCTGCCCTCTCCAGAAAATCGAGCAATGATAATTCTCCGATTCCTTTGCATTTCGGATTACCATTTTGACTTTTTACCGCATTTTTAGCCTGCTGATATAATGCCTTTCTGTCAGGGGATACATCGGATATGTATTCTGCACATAACCTTGTTCTCTGCCTGTGAATAGATTCTAATTCCGTTTTACTCGTAGTGTTGGCAGCTCTCTGAGCCAGTTCCTTAATCTCAGAGACAAACTCTGCCTGTGACTTATTGCTTTTCCCTGCACTTGGAATCATAGACCAATCAGGTTCTCCACTTCTCAGCGATACACTATATTTTGTAATAGCAGAACTCGTTGCATTTGAAATCGATATTCCCATGAATTCACCTCATATTTTCTACCTTCTCTGCATATATTTTAACCTCTATATATACTTATCCATTTATCATATTCATTCTTTAAAATTCTCATAACATACTTATTTCCTCTATTTTTTTATCGGATAAAATAACCTGTTCTCCTAGTCCCATATCATCAAACGACCATATTACGCACACAAAGACCATCTCTTTACAAGATGACCACTGCCTTAAATTCATTTTCATCGCAGGAAAGCACCATATCACCGCCATATTTATCCACAACTGCTTTTACATTTAACAATCTAATACCGTGATGATCCCCTCTTTTGCTCTTTATCGTATCATTTTCAATTTCCACCTTTTCTGTCACCGGATTTCTTATCGCAAATATCAGTTTATGATCTTCGCACTCTAATTTCAGATGAATGACCGCTTTTCCGGTATTTTTCAGTACTTTTTCACTCTCCCGGATTGCATTATCCAGTAAATTGGAAAGCAGAATCACAATCTCTTCCTCTTCCAGACAAATCTCCTGCAAATCCCCTACTTTCAGGATAACCGCTATGTGTTTCTCCTGCATGCTGCGGTACTTCTGGTTTAAAACAGCATTGACCACCGGATGGTTCGTGTTGATTGCCGACATCTCAACCGCTATGCTCTCTGTCAGTTTCTGCGTAAATGAAAGTGCCTCATCTGTGTGTCCATTCTTAATCAACGTCTGGATTGTGGAAAGCTGATTTTTATAATCGTACATTTTTCTTCGCTGACGCTCATAGATTTCTTCCCGGTCCTGATAATTTGCAATACGATTTTTCTGATTTTGTTCCGTAAGTACCGTAATTTTTATTCTCTCTTCTTTTTCAATGGTATTCTGCATGAACTCCATAAGGATAAGGTTAATCGCAACCAGTCCCACTGAAAGAAATAAAAATACATTCTGCATGTCAATACATCCCGGCATACTCATATCAGTTTCTATGCCAGCACATCAAATGCCGAAACTCCATTTTCTGTCACTCCTATAGAAGTTGAAGTACCTAGCAATTCCACCATTTTTCCTGTCAGGTCATCTACATCTTTTCCATCAATTTTCAGATTATATTGCCGTTCTTCCTGCTCCTGTTTTTCGGCACGCTGTTTTTCCAGTCTTTCCTCTGTCTCTTTCTTTTCTGCTTTCCTTTTCTCGAGTCTTTCTTCAAGTTCTTTCCTTGCTTTTTCTGTTCCCGGATCAACTTCATCTTGAGTACACATTACAGAACTCATGCTATCATATCCATTTATAGTAATACTATAACTCAGTATCTTTGCTCCTCTTGCTGCCACATAAGCTCTTGACTGTTCTATTGTTTTTGGTATTAGCGATAAATTGTACTCCAACCATTGTTTTGTCTTTTCATCTCCCATAGCCTCTGACAAAAGAGAACTGTTTATATTTACGGAATAATCCCTGCTTCGTAAACAATCGTATTTTTGTGTTAAATAGTTCTTATATTCATGAGCATTCTTATATGTCCTGCCC
>NZ_QTVB01000091.1:0-3480 GCF_003435965.1 Roseburia sp. AF42-8 | reverse complement strand
AGAACAAATCTTAAAGGGACTTCGTTATTTTTCAATAGAATAGCAATTTTATGGACAATTATTTTTAATATATACTTTAATAAGTAAACATTATGTGCAGTATTATCAGATACAATTGTCACAGATTGCTGCAAGTATACCGAAGGAATATATGAATAGTGAGGAGTCGGAACGTTACAAAACGGATAATGAATTTCTGATAAAATCAAAGGAAAACACTTATATGATTTATGGAATTGAATTGTCCAATGCCGATGAAAGCAGTCTGCTAGATGAAGAGACTTTAAAAAAGTTAAAGTCAGCAAACTCATTCAATCAGATATTAGAAGGAATCCAGTATGGAATAGGGTTTCTGTGGGGAGATGTAGAAACAGGAAGTATACAGAATCCATCTGATACAACATATTATTTTTCTTCAATAGAAGAAAGTCATGATGGGGATTATCAGGTATATATTATGTTTTATATACAGGGGGATTTGAAATATATGGGGATATATGTAACGGATGAGGAACATAGTTTATCAGAAAAACAGAAGAGACATATAAGATTATATACTCGCTGATGTTAAAAGGTGACTTGGTCAGTTGCAGACTTCAATATGGAGATGAGGCTATGGTGAAAAAGGGTAAAGCAATTTTAAAACAAACAGGAGCAGGAATTTTTGTATATAGTGTGTTGGGGTTACTGGGAGCATTTGATAGCTATTATCGTGGAGCCGATATGGGCTTTACAGCATGTATAGCAGCGTGTGTAATAGCTTTTATTATTTGGGGGCAGTAGTTTCATTTATAAGAAAAGAATATGATTATAGAAAATACAATGCACATATATGCTTATTTGTTTCACTGGGACTTACGATACAAATAATGGTGCAGGGAAATTTGCCACCTGAAAAAAGCACAGCAATTTGTATTATAAGTTATGTGATTTCTATAATATTGGGAATTTTGGGGGCATTATTAACAACTGGAAAAATAGTAATAAAAAATAAAAATGTAAGAAGTACGTTAAAAATTATAGAAACAATGAGTTTATTTTTATTAACGTGTTTGTGTGTGTCAGGAAGACGATTTTTTGGACGCAGAGGAGCAGTATTATTTAATGCATTAGGAAAACAAAAAAGTTCAGTATTTTTTTGGTGTTGTATTATGGTTGCAACGATGCTTTTTGCATTTATGAGTGCATTTGTAAGAGTAGATATAATTGTAAGACCAGACTTTTATAAATCCAGAAATGAAAATAGATAATAAAACATTACTTCTATAGAATGGGGGAAGAGTAGATATAATTGTAAGACCAGACTTTTATAAATCCAGAAATGAAAATAGATAATAAAACATTACTTCTATAGAATGGGGGAAAAAAGATGGTAAAGAGTAAAAGAAGAGCAAAGGTAGTTATAGGTATTATTATTCTTATTTTTATATGTATTAGTTATATTTCTTAAAATGAAATACGGTACATATGGATTACACGATTTTAATTGTTTTTTTCGTCAAAGCAAACAGGAAATTTTAGAAAAAGAAGGTGACCCTGTTAGCAGAGAAAAATTATATGGAAGTTGCGAGGATATTAAATTTGAAGATATAGAATATACCTTTATTGGAAATTATCCGGAAAGTGTTAGAATTACGGATCCTGATATTCGATTTGGAATACTGCAAATTGGGGTAGGCTCATCAAAAAAAGAAGTTATGCTGGCATATGGATTAAAGGAAACTTTAAGTAATGAGGAAGAAAATGAATATGCGGTTCAAAATGGTCTTTATTCAACATCATTCTATTTTGATGAAAATGACAGAGTATATAAAGTTGCATGCGGAACAGGAGTATAGTTCATTTTAAAGTTAAGGAATGGAAAAGATGATATACATATACACATTATTTTTTATTTTGCTATTTATATATGGAATCCGAATATTATTTAGAGAGTGTTTTACAAATTTATTTGGGGTTAGAACAAATTTTAACCAAGGCGGGGGAGTAGTAGTTGGTTGGGCATTAATATATGCAAGACTGCTAAGTATATGCGCTTTGTTTAGTATCATGATAGGTTTGTGGGCATGGAAAGATGATATATTTAATCTTTGGAAACTATTTGATAATTCGGAAAAATTGGTGTGGGGCAAATGTCTGTGCAGAATAGTCATTATTGGTATTTTAATAATTAATGTAGGGTGCAATATAAAAAGAATTTTGATACATCTGAAAACAGAAGTAATAAAAAATAAATTTGCCCAAAGTATATTAACAAATGGTCGTGGTGTAGTATTAACTTTAATGATAAGCACGGTCTTTGATATATATTTACTACAGGCAATATTGTGTGTTATGACAGGAAATATACATCCGGCTGTCTTAAATGCATGGAAAGCCGGAATTGTAGGGAAGGTAATATTGATTGCATTTGAAAAATTGTTTTACAGTGAGAAAATTTGTATATACCAGAATGGAACGGTAACATATTCTACATTATTAAAACGGGGATACGGCAATAAATTGTATTTTGAAAAAGACTATAAGAAAGCGAATAAAGCAAGATTATATGTAGATGGTGAAGAAGTATTAGAGACGGCATTTTTTAATATTGATCAGTTACTGAAAAACTATGGAAAAAAGAATGATGAGGAAGTGAAATCAGATGCAAAAGTGACTGGAAAGAAAATTCATTATATGAAAAGTACTAAGAGAAATGAACGGACATGCAGAACAATCGCAATTTCAGTAGGAGCAGCACTTGTTTTACTTGGAGTTTTATTTTATGTTTTTTTTGCAAGTAAAGTTGTAATGATTGTGATGTGGCTTTTGGCATTATTATATTATCCGGCACTTCTGGTGATAAAAAGAACATATGATAAATCCTTTTATATCATTTTTAACAGGGATTATATGCTGGTAACGGGATATAAAGGGACAGCATTTGTTAGTGAAAAAATAGAATATTCAAAGATAGGATACATAATGACTGGCAATAATTGCCCTCATAGGACTATTTTTGGAAAGACACCTGAAAAGTTACGCAGAGATTATGGTGCATTTACAGATGTTTTTGACCGAAAGAAGGAGTATTTATTTTCATATGCAATGAATGATGATATAACACAGGAAATAATGGCAAGATGTAAAAATGTGAAAGAGATATTGGAATTGGATTAGAGCTGGCGAAAAGCAGATGATGAATAAACAAAAATATTATATTTCAGTAGTATATCACAATGTAATGAGAGGGCTGGCAATATATTGTGGTCTAATTTTAGGAATAATTGTTATATTAAAACTTACTGGTGACAGATATGGAATTGTGTCAATTCTTGTCCTGCTTGAATATGTAGGGATTGCGTTCTTATTAGTTTATGGAATCGGGTTCTTCATAGATGGATATTACATTCAGGATGAGAAAATAGTTTATTATCATAATTTTAAAAGACGAAAGAAAGATTTATCTGAAGTGAAGTCAGTTATAATATCCAATACCTA
>NZ_QTVB01000090.1:0-3826 GCF_003435965.1 Roseburia sp. AF42-8 | reverse complement strand
TGTTATTCATATTAATGTAGGCTAAACACTTTAGTACTTCCTTATCCATACCATCTTCATAATCAATAATATACTCATCAATATCATACTTTTCCATAAAATTATGACTACACTCATCTACTAATCCCAAAAGGTATTCCGCTTGCTCATCATATTTATCTGTAAGGTCTACTTCCCCTTTTTTTAATAAAATCGAAGGAGCCTTAAAAGCACCACTTGCCCTTAATGAATTACTCTTTTTGCTATTAGTTGGCATTTGCATAACCTTCCAAAAAATGTCATCATAGTTATAATTTTTAATATAGATTCTATAAACTAATTTCTGCGAATTTACAACAAGAAAATCACAATGAATAAATGTATCATCCTTTACACTATAAATGGTATTTGTTTTTGTTTTATATCCTCTTCTATCTGAAGACATATATATTGCTTTAATTAATTGCTTTTGTTGGTTTTTATCTAGCTTCATCTGCTCCCTCCTGTGAAACACAATATTGTATCTTTACACCAAGTTCGGCAACTTGATTTTGAACTGACTGTAAAAACTTTTCTGCATTAGCGGTTAAACTATATAAGAAATGAATTTCTATAATTCCATATGTTATATTTTCTCCTTTGTAGATATCTTCATACTGCTTCTGTTCAAGAAAGGTGATATATACATTAATCTTTTCTTGCAACATTACTAAATGCTGATATTCATCTCTCCAGTCCATATGGTCAGCTATCAGTAAAATTATTCCTTTATTATCATCCGTTAACGCTATGCCATCTACCGTTTTATTATCAACTATCGACATAATACCTCCTACTCTGGTCGAATTATTGTTACTTTTGTACCTGGCGGAATCTGGTATCCTCCAGAGAATATACCTTTTCCTTTTCCAACAACAGTTGCTCCACTTTCAAAAATCTCAGGAAATGCAATTTTTTGATTACTTGTTAGCGGTGCTGTCAATGATGATTTATATTCATTTATTACAACATTTCCATTTGCATCTAATCCAATTGCGTCAACTCTTGTTTTAACACCAGAAGATGTTTTTACAGTAATCTGTTCAACTGCATTATTATTTTGAGAACTAAATTTTGCAAATTCTTGTTGTTCAAAAGCTCTTCCATTTGTCCTATTCTGAGCTAATACATCAGCCTTACTACCACTCTCTCCAACATTCCCCAGCTGCTGTTTCTCAAGTTCTAATGACGCCTCCAGATTCATTACTTCCAGATCAGCCTCATTGAGCATTCCATATGTTGCCATTCCGGTTAATGAACCAACTACAAAACCTGCCAGTGGACTGTTGGTTGCTTCTGTCATGCTCTTTTCCACATAGCTGCTGGCTGCCATCGTCAGTCCCTGCTTTGCATACTCTGTTACTACGGCCCTTCCTATGGATGTTCCTGCACTTACTGCTGCATTTGCTGCCATTCCTCCGGTCAGTATCAGAGAAGCTGAGATTGTCAAAACATTTCCTATTAAATAATAGAGGTCCGGATTGCTGGCAAATAATGTATCACGGATTGGATTAACCGATACCATTCTTGGGTCTCCTGTCACTCCATGAAATCCTGGGATATCTCCGGCATAGCAGCAATTTCTACGATACTGCTCCTCACCGCATCAATCTCATCTATCCATCGGTCAAGCTGTGCCATGATTAATTCACGGATGCTGGTAATCTCCTCGTACTTTACATTGTTGCTAAGAGCACGTTTATATCAGCGTATTGGAAATAAATATTCTATTTTGATTTTGCAATGTCCTTTCGTATACCCGACTTGACAAAATTTCGCTAGTGTCTATTAATTAACATCATGGATTCTTAATTGCTTCACAACAGCTATGATGATTAATTAATAGACATGCATGAGTTATAGGTTGTTGGAGTCCGAAAGTATAACACTAATTAAATTTATTGAAAAAAATTATTCTAACGTTTCTAAAAGCAAACCTCCTTTTTTTCTGCATTCTTCCCATTCTTCAGCATTTAATAGAGCGTCTTCTGTCCATAATTCATTTTTTTTAGACATACCAATTAGCATCTCATCTATAGATTTTGCAATGATATACTGTTCTTGACTTATCCACTCACTTTCCAGTAACTCTTTTGCATACATCATCCCTATTTCACTAAAATCGCTTGCAAGCTCATCTGCAACAACTGTACCTTTCAGTTTTGCAATTTGTTCTGTTGCAGTCATAGACATTTGTTTTACAATGTCAATGAATCTATCATAGCATTGCATAATTTCTTCTATATCTTTTTCCACTATTTTGCCCTTTCTCCATTTATGTAATATCTTACAATTCCATTTTTACCAGATGAAACCTTATAATATGGCATCTCTCCATGATGTCCGCCACCTGGATGATATTGAATATATACAGAACTTCCATTTGGTGCATGCATACTTAGCCCACCGCCTTGTTCGTATGGAATTCCTGCTAGACTACCTTTGCCTAAAGGTTCCACTGTCCATCCATTTTTTGTGGCTAAATCTGAAATCTGTTTTGGAGAAAAGTCAGTTATTTTACTTGGCATATCCACAATATCTTGGATAGATGTACTTTCCCAAGTAACATTATCTGCTCCATATGTTTCATTAAAATAATTATGCCAATCATCACCTGTCATTGGATTCTTTACATTACTACTACTCTCTCCAACATTCCCCAGCTGCTGTTTCTCAAGTTCTAATGACGCCTCCAGATTCATTACTTCCAGATCTGCCTCATTGAGCATTCCATATGTTGCTATTCCAATCAGCGAACCTGTTAAAAAGCCTGCCAGTGGACTGTTGGTGGCTTCTGTCATGCTCTTTTCCACATAGCTGCTGGCTGCCACCGTCAGTCCATGCTTGACATACTCTGTCACTACTGCCCTGCCGATGGATGTTCCTGCACTTACTGCTGCATTTACTGCCATTCCTCCGGTCAGTATCAGGGAAGCAGCGATTGTCAACGCATTTCCTAATTAAATAATAGAGTTCCGGATTGCTGGCAAATAATGTATCACGGATTGGATTAACCGATACCATTCTTGGGTCTCCTGTTACTCCTGCATAAACATCCTGACCACCTTCTACTGCATTTGTACATCCATATGCAGCTGTGCCTAATCCAATTGCTGCAACTCCTACTGTAGCCACTAAAGGAAGAGCCATACCACAGGTTGCCACAATAAGTATGCCGCCTAAAATCATGGTTCCGACTCCGGCAATCGTCTTCACAATGCCTTCTTCTGTTCTCAGCTGGATGGATTCCTGCCACTGTTGTTGCTGCAGTTCATAGAACTCCTCACAGGAGTTTACCCTGTCCTTCACCTGTTCGAGATATGTACTTAACATTCCATCCATCATCTGTGCCAGTTGAAAAGAAAATGGCTTAACAGGTTCAACAGCTTAAACTATAGTCATGCCTACAGACTTGTTCTTGAATATATCGAAATCTTCTATAACACTATCAGAATTCACAATCACTGCAACTATATGTCGCCTGACGAATTTGAAAAACTGTATAAAAGGGTGAATATTCTACCAACAGCTTAACTGGTGGAACCTCTCATTTTAATTTCTTTAAAATTTTGACATAAGAGCAATGCTTAATTAATTCTGTATTCATTCCTACTTTAAAAGCTGTATTATTTTTATTATATATGCTTTTGAGGATTGTAATTTTGATAAGCCTTTTCTCTCGCCATTACCTTTTCTTCCTCTGATACCTCATCCGAAAATCAAACTCACCTTCTTTTATTGAAAATAATCATGAAATAATTTTTCATTTTCAACAAGTTGATATAAATTTGCACACCACGGATATCTT
>NZ_QTVB01000009.1:0-94987 GCF_003435965.1 Roseburia sp. AF42-8 | reverse complement strand
TGTATCGTTGAATAAGCCTCCGTTGAAATATCAATTTCAGTTACGATTGCTCCCAACTTTTTGAATAATTTTCGAGCCGAGCCGACATAACCGGTGTAGCCTTCACGCAGCGAAGCTGTTGGAATAAATGCGACTTTTTTATTTTCAATTTCTTCCTTTATCAGACTTCCTACACTTGAAAAGTGCGAACATAAAAACAGTTTCATCAATATTCTCCTTTATATATAAATTCTAATTTTCCAATTTAACAAACTTGAATTTGTAAATATCATTTTACATTTTTATATGAAATCACAATATGACTTGGTGCAAATAATACTGATGCAATAATCAATAGCACTGACCTACTCATAATCCCACTAAATAAGAACAACATTGAAGGAATAATAGAAAGTGCTAATGCTCTGAAAACGCTGTTTTTCTTAAAACATATAATCCAAATAGCACAATAAAGCATTACCAATATGGTATCTACAATCAGATATAGTGCAAATGCTTCGTCAGACCACCACCCGAACCAAGTTCCCGGAATATTGATTATCATGAATCCGAAACAACCCAATCTCCCTACTTGTTCTGTGACCTCAACATATTTATTGTTCCACTTATTATCAAATCCATCTTTACACTTAATCGCAAATACAACATTGGGTATCATAATGACTGCAATAAAAATCAGCCCAAAAACATTAAACCATTCCATATTATCTACCATCACAAACTCTGATTTGTATTTCTGTTTGTTTTAAAATGGGCAACTCCGATTGGAATTGCCCACTCATTGCACTAATTATGCGATTTTTTCTTGCTTGCACCGATTTCTGCATCAATTGATGTAAGTTTGATGTAAATCGCTGTTTTTTTAGTTTTTTATCAAATGAAGTACGTCCCGTCTATTTGGTAAAACGGTACATCTTTACATCATCTTAATAGAGCTTTGCACCTGCCGGAATGTGGTTATCAACCATAAGAAGATGAAGTTCTTCATCTTCTGAATCCTTAAGGTTATTTACTGCTGAAAGTAACATACCACAGGATTCGATTCCCATCATCTTTCTAGGTGGAAGATTGGTGATAGCGATCAGTGTCTTTCCAACCAGTTCTTCCGGCTCATAGAAAGCATGAATTCCGCTAAGGATGGTACGGTCTGTGCCTGTTCCATCGTCAAGTGTGAACTGTAACAGTTTCTTTGACTTTGGTACTGCAACACATTCCTTAACCTTTACCGCACGGAAATCAGACTTGCTGAATGTATCGAAGTCTACTGCTTCCTCGAATAAAGGCTCAACTTTTACATTTGAGAAATCAATCTTCTCATTTGCAGTAAAGAATCCATTGCTGTCACCTGCTGCTGACTCTGCATCCTGTGTGGAAGCTGCAACAGCTGATTTTGCACTGTTATTCTTCTTGTCAGAATCAAGGCTCTTCATTGTCGGGATTTCACATCAATTTAATTTACTTTAATGCTTTTTCCTTTAATAAAGCCTTTTTCGGTGTTCCAACATTATTATAATAACATATTTATGCTGATTACACCACTCGAATTTGTCGTACTCTTGTCGTATGGCACACATTTTGTCGTACTCTCGTCAGTCCATGCCGGACTCTTTCCTAAAATACATCTAAATTGTGTGCTAAATTTTGAATTGCTTCCTGCTTTTTAGTATCGGTAACTTCCGCATAAATATCCATGGTTGTTTCGATATTTGCGTGTCCCATAATAGACTGAATTACCTTTAAGTTTGTTTCATTTTCGCAAAACCTTGAACAAAAGGTATGTCGCAAATGATGACATGAAAAATGTGGTATTATCACAGGCTCTCTGTGCTGTTTTGCAGCTTTTACCACTTCTTCTGCATTGTGTGCTTCATATATACGCTTGATTGCTCTGTTTACAGCTTGCGGATTATGGATATTGCCAAAACGATTCATAAAGATAAATCCTTTCATCCCATCAATCACTGTTTCATTAAATCCATGTTCCTTCTGGTCATCCAATTCCATCTGGAGTGCATCATAAACCGTATCCATCATCGGAATCGTGCGTATACCAGCTTCTGTCTTTGGAAGAGATACAGCAAATGAACATATCGGATGTTCTTTGAACTCTCTACTGTAATAAACCACGCTATGATTGATACTGATCGTCCTTTTTTCTAAATCAATGTCTTCCCATCGGATACCGATTGCTTCTCCTATTCGACAACCTGTTCCAAGCAGGAACTTAAAAAATGATGCCCAGTGGTAAAATGTAGGACTTTCATCAATATAGCGTATAAAGGCTCTCTGTTGTTCCACTGTCAAAGCGTGTCTCACACCGTGATTTTTCCCCGGTTGCTTTTTAATCTGTGTCATTACTCCATCGCTTGGATTAACACGAATGATGTTATCACGCACAGCAAGCTGAAATGTCGGGTGTAAAACAGTATGAATTGTTTCTAGCGTATTTATCTGCATTTCCTTCTCTTTCAACAAATGCTGATAGAACTGCAATACATCAGAATACTTCACAGCGGCAATTTTCTTCTTGCCAAATCCACCTCGTATAAAGCGATCATACATATATTTATAGTTCCGCATTGTTGTTTCCCTCAACTCTGCCTTTGTCGATATATATCTGTCAAAAACAAAATTGATTGTAGATGTTCCGGCTGCATACGCATCCAACCCATCAAGCTGATCTTTCATCAGTTTAACTTCTCTCTCCCGCAATTCCATGATGTCCTTAGAATAGATGCTCCGGCGCTTTCCTTCCGGATCAACATAAGTATATACATACTTACCATCGCAACTGCGTTGAGTTTCGCCTTTTCTTAATACTCTCCCTTTGTTATCCTTTCTTGATTTCGCCATCTCGTCTCCTCTCTCAAGGAAAGAGATTTTGTACTAGCTACTCAGCCGGTTTATCCATTGCATACTGCATATCAATACCTCTTTGTAGCACCTGTGTTATGGTCATGTCATGTTTGGACGCATATCCTTTCAGTCTTGCAGCTTCTTCCTCCGTCAGTTTTAATCCGATAAGAGTTTTTTTAGGATTATCAGACTTCGGTCTACCTGTTCTAGCCACAATATACACCTCCATCCATTTCATAATCATTATACTTTCTGTTTAACCAAAAGTCAAGTGAATTTTGGTTAAACCAAAATCTTTTTCCTTGTCTGCAAAATTTATTTCACCCGAAATGACTCAAGATATTTGTCAAACACATCAAGGTCTACTAACACCATTCTGTCTATCTTCAGAATTGCTCCCGCATCTTTGGCAAGAGTCTGAAATTTATTCATACCCATGCTGTACATTTCTGCCCCTTCCTTATATCTGACCAGTCTTTTCTTATTTATTGTCTTTGGCTTCCTCTGCATTACTCAAATCCTCCTTAAATTTAACACGCATTTTATCTGCCAATGACAACCCACACACCATTGCAGGCTCTCATCGGCAGATAAAAATGCAATACAGGTGGCAGGTCATTACTCTGCCCACATCGGTCTTGCACCGTCATTCAAATTGACCGGACTGCAAATCTCTTTACAATCCGGAAGTATCATTATTACAGATATGCTTCATCGCCCTGTGTTACTGCCACACATTTTGTCAGATTTTTCTCGCTCCATACCTTTGCTTCAATGTAATGTTTCAACACTTCTTCACGTTCACTCTAAAAAGAGCAGGCACATCTTTACGAACCTACCTAGTGGCTCGACATATCCTCACGTCCTGTATGCAAAAATATTCAGTTGTCAAGGTACAACGCTGCATCATTTCCAATCAATGAATAGGAAAGGAATTTTCTGATCGGATGCTATGCAACTTCAAAAGCCAATATTTTTGTAATCAGCTTGGTTTCCAATCTGCGACGTAGCGTTTCATCAATGCAGTAATGCACCTGTCCACTTTCGTCATATAATTTTCTGGTAGACAATTTGATTATGTATCCCTCATAGTGTTTTAACACTGCATTGATGGCACTTACATCGCCCTCTGATGCTGCCTTTATAATATGGAAAGGCAACAAATTTTCCTCATTTCTGCTTTTATACATCTTTTTCATCTGCTATTCCTTCCATGATCTTCTTCAAAATTTCAAGTGAGCGTGTTCTGTGTTCATGAATGGTACTGCGAACCAGATTCATTTCTCTTGCAATATCCGCATCGCTCATTTCCATAAAATACGAAAGTAAAATGACATTCCTTTTTCTTTCTGTAAGTTCCTTCAACGCTTCAGCGATCAGGGTATTTTTCACTTCAATGTCATAGCCATGCACTTCAAAATGATGATATTCTGTTCCATACTCATCCATAGTAAATAACTTGCTCAGCTCCTTTTCCGACAGTTCAGAGAATGTAACTTCGTGTTTCCTGCGATAGTCCATGTGCTTGTAATAATTTACAGCTTCGCCTTTTAATGCCATCTGGCATAACCGGTCAAATTGGTGCCGGATAGTCATTTCATCTTTAGAAGAAGGTTGCCCCATACGAGTTCACCTCCTCCCGTTCCGAATGCCAAGCTTTTGCCTTTTTTCCCTTCCGGAGTATCTCCCAAATGAAACTGGGGAGATGTTCGGGTGGATTGAAAAATTTTTAGAAAAATTTTTCTGTATATAAAAAACGCCCTTATGAGCACATACCCACAGGACGCTGTTTATAGCTGATATTAAATTTTTTCCACATTTTGCGAGTGTATATAATGCACTTTCAATTGTAGAATTTGCCGCATTACTTAAAATGCAACCTATTTACCTGTCCTTCCACGCAATGGGCAGGATAATATTTTCCAAATACAAAAATATCCTTTCAACGGTTCAGAATACATAGCTCTCCCAAACACATTCAAAGGATAAAAACATGAGAAAAAACCTTTGAATACTGCGTTTTTTTATATGCAATATCCAAAGTTACTTATTTTATTTAAGTGCATTATATCCCTCTGATATAGTGCGTTATTAGTTCATTTTCTTTTTAAATGGTGAACTATACACTATATACGGAGGTGCATGACATGGCTAAATCTAAGAAAATTGATAAAGACATGGGTTTTCGCCTGAAGAAAGCCAGATTAGACCAAAAGCTGACTTATGATGAATTATCCGAAAAATCCGGTGTTTCATCAAGATATATCAAAGAGATTGAAAATCATGGTAATGTTCCAAGCCTTGAAAAACTTGGTCAGCTCATTCGTGCTTTACACATCTCTGCTGATCCGTTCTTTTATCCGGCAGCTCCAACTGATAATCTGGATTACCAAAGACTGCTGGTTTATCTTTCAGAATGTACAAACGATCAGATAACCACCATTCTAGCATTGGTAGAAGCCTATCTTCGTACATATAAAACCCATGAGACAGAATAGCAGAAAGATTTCGATTTTTTCTGGATTATTTCTGAATTATTCTGAAGAAAAACAGGGTGGAAGTTCCATGATCGGACGCTCCACCCTGCTTACTTATTTCATTATTGTATTCAATAACTCTTTTACCTTAACACTCTCTTTAACAATCCCCAATCCGGCAAGTATCTGTACTGCATCTACTATACCCTGATAATAGGCTCTCTGTTGCTCCTGAAAGTGTGCATGATCTACAATATCCATATAGTTTTCCAAAAAAATTCTCTGCTCTGCAGAAAGCTCAGATAAGAATTTTTCATATTCCCGGTTTGCTTTTTTCAGTTCCTTATCAGCTTTCTTTGTTTCCTCTGTCTGTATGGAATACTCACGTTCGTCTGCTTCACTTCGAAGCTCCTCAAAAACATCAGATAGCTTTTCAAATACTTCGTTCATTTTGTGTCCACCTTTCTCTAGATAAGTATTGCATTTTACAGGCAGTATTATCAATCCCCAAATTATTTGTAACAACATTATTTTCGTTCGCTTCATCTTTAGAAGTATATTATCAAGATTATTCCGTAAAATCAATCATGTGGCACTTCATCTTTAGAAAGTTGGTGATGATTTGAAAATTTACTGGAATAAAGAAAACAATTCCAAAAATCTGATAGGTCAGAGAGTAAAGGAATTGCGAACCGAAAGGCAGCTATCGCAAAAAGCACTGGCAGAACAGCTCCAGCTTGCCGGATATGAATTTAATGACTTGACTGTTCTTCGGATTGAACAGGGGACACGCTTTGTCCCGGATTATGAAGTGGTTGCCCTGGCAGATTTTTTCCATGTATCCTGTGAATATCTATTGGGCATCAAAGAAGAAAGATAAGCAGTGATCTGTATTTTCGCCTACAGACCACTGCTTAAATTTTTGTTAAAACGATAACCTACTCCCCATACCGTCTGTATATAGAACGGTTTACTCGGATTATCCTCTATCTTTTCTCTGATGTTCCGGATATGGCTCATAACAATATTATAGTCACCGGAATATGGTTCTTTCCAGACAATATCATAGATTTGCTCTTTGCTGAAAATCGTTCCAGCATTTTGAGCAAGCAGTAAGATAATCTCAAATTCAATAAAGGTCAATTCAATTTCTGAGTTTTTCTTAGTTATGATACGTTTGCTCTCGTTAATCTCTAATTCTCCGAACCTTAAAATATTTTTATGAGTATCTACAACCGCCAAACACTTTGTGCCTATATTAACATAGGACATAATGCGTTGAAACAGATCTTCTTCGTTATCATTAAACGTCAGAACCATTATCTTCCCAAAATAATCATCTCCTATCATCCCCTACTGCCATAACAGGTATATTGCCAAACGCACTTATATCACTATGCTATGCAATAGCTTTTTCCAAGACAAGTCTTACTACACCATCCTCCACTTGAAAGAAAAAGGGCATCCCAGGTGCAGCATCTTCATATGTCTCAACGTATTTCATGAACTCCTGAACATCCGTCGTAGTATATTCTTCCGGATATTCGGAGCCTGTAAAATCCCCATTCCAGTCAATAAACTTATATACTGTTTGCATATTTAATTCCCATACAACGGTTTGTTCATCCGGATTATATATATAGTAACCATCCGGCATATCATCTTCCATAATGTTCAGTTCCCTTATCCTTTCCTCATTATCATCCGTAATGAACTCGATCAAATCTACGGTTATTGTGCTTTCTGTCATACCTTTTAAAAAAGCTGCAACATATACCTCACCATTCTCATCGGTAAATGTTGGATTGGAAACTTCGCTGCTTTGCGGGATCTTTTTCCCTATTGTGATTACTGTTATTGCAATAATGACTGCAATTAAGATAATTCCTGTCAATATGTAGACGCCTATTTTCTTATTTACATTTTTACGCATAGTGTACGTCCTCCCTATTCTTTCATCAATTTCTTCTTTCATTCCATCCGGTACATTTATCTTTTCTGCTCTCTCGTTTAGCACTTTTCCGATCAACTCGTCTACTTTTTCATCTTCATGATCACTAATCAACTTATTCATGGCCTCTCCTTTATTTTTAACTGGATTTTAAAGATGTCTCTATTTCATAAGTAACTGCAGTGAAATTTCATATAGTATTGTCCTTTAACTTGATAAACCAAATGCAATCCCGTCCCCATGTGCTCCAAAAAACTGCTCTATTTTTACTTGCTCCAGCTTGAGAAATGCCAGTGCCAGACCAAGCCTTGACTGCTGTATAATGAATTTACTTCCATCTGACAAACACAAATCCGTTAACTCTTTATTTGAAATCTCTAGTCCCAGAATCACAATTCCTGCTCGATAGGTTGATATTGTAATTTCATTATTCTGTTTACCGAATACTCGTATCATCTCTCTCACTATCGTTTGTAATGCGCAATATATGTATTCCCCAATGACTATTTCCCTATTAAACGCTTCATCCTTTGGCATCGGCTTAACAGAATAACTACACCCCGCAAAACAATCTTCCATTCCTTCATAAAGGTTTAGACATAATGTTGCTAAATTCACTTTATCCACAAAAGCTCACCCCCTACTTTCATCCATTATCTTTCATAAGTCCAAATCTTTTTAATCTGCTGCTCTATTTCATTAAAAGCCCATCTTTTCCGACTCCTTGCTACACAGTTTGGATCATTCACTTTAAATCCCGTTTCATCATAGCCGTATATTACGATAAAATGTCCCGACACAGTGAAATCTCCTTCACCCATTGCACATATGATAACAGCACCCTTATCCAGTTCAGCTTTTATGGCACGCTCTGTTACTCTCGGCTCACTTACTTTAATCCCATATAACAGAGGAACATCTTCCATAAATACCCATGCTGTTCCTATTCCCTCCGCATAATAATTATTGCTCATAGCATAGGCGGCAAGTTTATCCGGTGTAAGCGCTTCATCATCAGTTAGATAGTATAAAATCATTGACATACATGTTGGGCCGCATCCCGACAATCCAATGATGCTGTCATCACCATAGGGTAAATATCCCCATCTGGTATCCCATTGAAGAAATAGCGGATATTCCTGTTCCCTTTCTAAATAAGTCAGTCCTTCTACAGTTCTCCCATTTTCATCCAAATATCCTGATACAAAATCTGCCATCTCTGGATTATTTGCCAAAGCTGTCAGCATACTTTCCGGATAGAGAGAGTTGTTTTTACTGATTTCCTCAATAACCGGATTTATCTGCCCTAATTCGTCCAGTCTTTGCAGCGTTTCTGTCCACGTACGCTGTACAGGCTTTTCTACATCTATTATGTCAATGCTGCCTACAAAATCCGTTTTTTCTTCCGTTTGGGCTGTAGTTTCAACGCTTCCATACTGTAAGACCTCTATTCGCTTCAGCATGATCTGCATTTCTTCCAATTCCGCTTTCATATTTCTAATGCAGGATGTAAGTATAGCCAAAAGTATCATGAGAACAATAAGAAATAGCCCATTTCCTGACTGCTTTCTCTTTCTTCTCTCTCCCCTCCTGGTTTTTCCATCATTGTCTACCACCCCCGTTTTTCCTCGTAAATTATTCCCTTTTTTCAAACCCGCTCTTAGGGTTAATACAATCCTTTTTTCCTCTTCACTTTTTCCCATCCTATCGCCGATAACAATAGAATTCCTGCAAGCAGACTTGATAACAAAATGCTCCAGGTCATGCATGATAGCGTGTATCCACATATCCTGTATATCTCATTGCCAATATAATAATGTGAAAAAGAAGTCATTCTTAATGGCATGAAATTTGCAAAATAATGGTTTACATGCCATAGATACATCTGATCAAAAAGTAATAACGTAATCCAAAAAAATGTAAACACTACCGCACTGTTCATTATTTTCTCCATAACTATCGTAATGAAGAGAAGCAGACAAATAACGAACAAGAGTGCGATACAACCAATCGTTACGTTAATGAAATACTGTTGCAGGTATGTAATATTATATAGTGAAAAAAATGTCGTCATATTGCTCTGGATATACTGAGTTCCTCCGTCTAGCCCAAAAGGCATCATCTTTATTGCAAAAAACAAAATCATTCCCAAAGCGTATAATGCTATCCCCACTATAAATGCCGTCAGTATCCTTGCCGTATCCAGAGGGTTCTTCCCATATTTGGATGACCGATACAGTTCGTTCATGCTTACCTTCGGGTCAGTTCCAAAAAGCGGAAGCAGCAGGACTGATATAACTATGAATAACAATGGGACAAATATTCCCATATCCCTATTCAATGTTTTCCATCCCTCTGCATAGCCAAAGGGTATCTCGGAAAGCTCTTTCGCCTTCTGCAAAAAATGATCCTCTTCTTCCTGCGTATATTGTATATACTGGTTTTCTTCCAACATAGTCCTGATTCTTGAAAGGCGTGTTTGATAAAAACTGCCTACTTCCGCATCTGTCAATTTTCGAATGGATTCCCCCTCATAGTTTAACCTGACAATCTCTTCCAGACTGTTTTCATCAACATAGATAAAATTCTCCCGCTGCCGTACAGACTCAATCAACTCCCGGTCTATGTTTTTTCCCTGCAGGTTTTTCTTTGCATGAGCAAGGTTTTCTTGCCAGGTGATAGCAATCCCATCTATATCCGGCACCATATAACCTCGTAGGGAGATATATGTGCTGCAAACAGAAAACAGGAACACAATTGCCAGAAACAACAGGAACTTTTCTTTACTTAAAATCCTTTTGCTCTCAATTTTTATAATTTCTATCATCTTACGTCACCTCATTTTCTACATTGACATTATGTTGTGCCGCCTCTCTATTAATTCAACCGATACCTTTTATAGGAAAGCCGTAGAACCAGCCACAAAACGGCTATATATGACGCACTTAAGAAAAGGGCTATTACAAAATATGGAATCATTGTATTCCCAATAAACAGAAAATCTGTCAACAATGCACTCTCTTTAAACTGCAGCGGATTGAACATTTTAATCTGGCTATATGTGGATGCCTGCCGGAACATCAGAACCACTGCAATAATGCCTAAAACCGCAGCAATCTTTGCATTTTTTATCTTTATAGACAAGAACATCACTAAGTTTGCCATAACCAATGCTCCTGCCAACCCACAAAAAAATACAATCAGCAGTGCAGTCCCTACGCTGAAATTATGGAGGCACTCAAACCAAAACGTCTGTGCAGAAGCTCCCAGACCATGAAGACTTGCTATCCCTCCATGTACCACAATAAGTATCCCAACGTAAATCAAGTAGGACGCGACAGCAAACAGATTTCCTGCAATCCATCTTGCTTGCATGTCCCTTTTTCTTCCACATATAGAAGCTAGCGTCAGTTCATCCATACCATTTGTGCTGTCTTTCGCATAACATCCAGACAAGCAGAATGCAAGAATGATAAAAAAGACGGGATATTCCATACCAAAATACCCAAACACATTAGCCCAACCCGTGTGGTAGGCAATCCGGAAAGGAGTTTTTATATTCTGGATCTTCTGCCCCAATATAGAAGTCTGCTTCGCCGAATACGGGAACAACCCATTTTCTTCATTCACATACAAAAGCTGCTCCAGTACCGCCTCTTTATATTTATGGTAAAAGTTTTCCTCGGAATCCAAAAAATCGTAATCCAGCCCTACTTTTTCATTTCCATTAGACATATAAGGACCATAATAAGCGTAATTGATCACATAATTAGACACGATATATTTTGTCATGCCTCCTGTTCCCAAAAAGCCTCGATTTTCAGCCAGATATGCCTTATCATAACTAGCATCGTACTTTTCAATCAATCCCCGGATATACTCCCCATTCAGTACCCCCTCCAAATCCTCTGATACCTCTTTTAATGTCCGGAATGAAGCCAGTCCTTTTACCATATTTCCATCTGAGTCTATGGTTCTGTACTGGAGATTCAGTGTAACAATAGCAAAAAGTATGGTAAGGACACTTAATGCCACAAGGGAAACCAAGGATATCCCATTCCACATTTTTTTATATTCCAGTCTGATTAAGTCCTTCAATTTTCAGTCCTCCATTATTCCTTATAAGAACCGCCATGATGAATTACACTCCAGCCGCTGTCTTTTCCATCCCTCACAAGAATTAAATACTGCCAAGTTCCATTATCACAGTATTCACAGACAAAAATATTCTTTGAATCATAGCCATCTGCCACACCCTTATCCTCTGCTTCATATATTTCGGTAATTCTTGAATCAATACAAGGATATACAACTGCCTTTGTTTCAACAGAAATTGCCAGAGTCTCTGTCACATATTTTTTTGCTGTTTCATAAGCCTTATTCAACTCTCTGGAATCAAAATTCTGCATATAATCCGCTGTATCTGCCTGAAAGCCAAAATTATCTGCATTGGGGGCACCGTATCCTGACACTCCGTTACCCATTGCAACATTTGTCATACCTTCCCTTTCCTCACGATACTGAGCAAGCCTTTCTTCCAAATCTGCATCTGCCTCATCCTGCACCTGCTGCTGTGATTCCCACGTTTCGAGCTGTTGTGGCTCCTGTTTTTCAGACTGCTGCATCTCTGTCGCCTGATTTTCACTATCTTGCATTTCACTGTTCTGAGTATCATGTGAAGTCGTTTCCTTCTGCTCATCATTTCCCTTTTCTGTAGAAATTGATTCCGTCTGCATAATCTGAACTTCCGATGTATCGTCTTTACCCATTGCACAGGCGGTTATGCTCATAACCATTGCAAATAATACCAACCCTGAAAATATCTTTTTTCTCTTCATCGTTTTTCACTGCCTCCGTTTACTTCAAAATTATTTATTATAAATCTCATTTACTAAGCATTAGCGCCACCTGCAAAGATATAGTAATCTTCCAATGTCGGCTCTGCCTGATAATTCTCCACACCAGGATATTGTTCTCCCACAAAACGCACCTGCACTTCTTTCCCCATCTGTTTTAAATGGATTACCGCCCGCTCCATTCGCAATTTTTGGTACACTTCATGACTTACAACCGTCTCCCATACCTGTCCCTTTACACTCTTGACAATCTCATTCACATTTCCTGTCTTCAAAATGTTCCCTTTCTTCACTACCACAATTTCATTTGCGATTGCCTCAATATCAGAGACAATATGGGTTGACAACAGAACTATTTTGTCCTTTCCCATGTCACTGATAATATTGGAGAATCGAATACGCTCCGTAGGATCAAGACCTGCAGTGGGTTCATCAAATATCAATATCTCCGGCTCATTGATGATTGCCTGTGCAATCCCAATCCTGCGCTTCATACCCCCAGAAAAGGTTTTTACCTTTTTCCCTGCAACATCTGAAAGGTTTACAAATTCCAGGACTTCATTTATTCTTGATTCAAGCCTACCTTTTGGGATTCCTTTCAAAACTCCCATATACTCCAGAAAGTCTCTTGCGGTAAATCCGGGATAGACACTGTAATTCTGAGGCATATATCCAATCAGACCCCTATATTCCTCATCCATCGCAAATATATCTTTTCCATTATACTGTATTTCTCCTTTGGTCGGGAAATCCACAGTAGCCATCATCCGCATGAGTGTGCTTTTCCCCGCTCCGTTCTCGCCTAACAGTCCGTAGATGCCCTTCTGCAACGTAAAACTGACATCCTGAAGCGCCTCTTTTCTCCCATAGCGTTTACACAGATGTTTTACCTGTAACTCCATTTCCATGCCTCCTTATGCCTATTTCCAACCCGTTTGCCTTGATAAATCGTCGCAAAATCAAAAATGCCCAGACAGGATACATTTACATCCTATCTGGGTATTGTGACTTACTTTCGGCAAAGTTGTGTTAAAGTTGTAAAATATATTCTCTTTAAGAAATTTTATTCTCCCATTACCGCTAATTTATAAGTAATGACCGCATATTCATTATAATATAGATCTGGGTTGGCGCCCATACTGTCCTGTCCGTATTGGGTCAAGTCGAAATATCCATTTTGCCTGCGCTGAAATTCCATCTCTGCACATAACCGACTGTCGGCCATCTCCAAAAATGCTGATGTTCCATCAGGGTCAAATACTGTTTCCGTATCACTTTCTTGCAATCCTGCCAATTCCACAAACAGACTTAGCTTCTCAACAGGCAACTTATCCGGCAAATTCCTATATAAAGAAACTTCTGCACCCAGTATTTTCCCTGTAACAGCATTGATATACAATATCGCATTCACTACCTCACCCGAAAACTGTACCGTCCAGAAACTATAATATGGCTCCAATTGACCGGACAATTCATTCTGCTTTGGAACACCCAATGTGGCATTCACAAAATGTACATCCGACTCCTGTTCGTTTGCTTCTATCCCCATATCTGACAACCACATTTCCCCTTTCTGTATTGCCTCCGCCATGGAAATTTGTCCCACCACCGGATTATGCACAGTCTCACCCGTCCGGCTGTTCCAACTGCCAATTGCCTCTGCTACTTGTTCCATTGTAAGTATATAGTTTTCCTGATCAGAATTTCCCAAGTTTTCTCTTTCCTCTCTATCCTCCTCTTTCTGCCATGCCCGGACAGGTGCTTCCACCACAACTCTCCCATTTTCCGTCAACATTTGTTTTTCCCTTGCTTCCAAGATAAAATTCATTCCTACCATGCTGCCAAAAGCAAAAACAAGAGAAAGAAATACAGTAAAAAGCGTATATTTATATGCTTTATTCATCCAGTTTTCCCTCCTGCAGACGGAATGCTATGTTAATCTCAGTTCCTGTTCTTCCATCACTTTCTATTTTCATCTTTGCCCTATGTATTTCCACGATCTTTGCCACCAGAGCCATTCCAAGTCCTGCCCCATGCTGTTTCCTTGATCTGGACTTATCCACCATATAAAAAGCCTCTGTAATCCGCCCAAGTTCATCCACCGGTATCCCTTTTCCATTATCTTTTATCATAATCTGATAAAAATTCTTACTCTGCTTTCCTCTAATCCATATATCTTCGCAATCCGCCTTTACTGCATTATCCACCAGATTTAATATCATTGTCTTGAAAAGGTCAAAATCTACTTCTATACAACTCTCTTCTAATTCCAAATGCAACGCCACCCTATTCTTTTCGCATACAGGTTCTATGCCCTGCCGCAAATTTTCAAACATTTCCTGTACAGATAACGGTTCTAAGAAGAAGTCCTGCTTGTCCAGCACAAATAAATCCATCAATTTCAACGACAGAGACTCAAGCCTCATACCTTCATTCAATATATATCCGGCAGCACTCTTTACTTCTTCCCTGGGCAAATCACGCTGGTACAACATATCTGCATAGCCAATTACGGATGTCAATGGAGTTTTCAACTCATGCGCAAAATTCGCTGTAAAATCTTCTTTCTGCCTTGCCACATCTGACAATTCGGCAATCTTTTCTTCTACTTGCTCTGCCATCAGATTAAAATCAGATGCCAGTTCACCAATTTCATCCTTTCCTTTTGTTCTGATTCTTTCAGAATACTCCCCTCCTGCAATCCTCCTTGCTACTTTTCCCACTTTCTTTATGGAGGCTGTAATTACTTTTGTCAGCAGGAATATCACTGGAAAACTGATAAATAAAAGAACTATATATAACTTCTGAAAATAGACCATCATACTTTTCTGTGCATCTATCACTGAACTGATGTCGGTCTGTGTAATCAGATACATGCTATTTTCGTCCTGTCTGACATAATCATATACAAAAATATAACTTTCTCCCGCTTTTTCACAAATCCGAAAGGATATCCTATCATCATCTTCTTCGTGAACATCAAGTTCCCACGGTTGCATCGCTATATTGGAAAAAAGATACTCTCCATCTATTCCATATACAGCTATAGGAACAGTAAAATTACTTGAAATACCCGCAAGCTCAGTTTCTTCCTTTTCAAAAAAATCGGGTTCGGAATAAAGAATAGATTGCAGTATGTATTTATTGTACTGGAAATCCTGAAAAGCATATTTCTTTTCCTGACTGATTGCATTCCTGGACGCAAAATCTATCAATAAAAAACCGGCTGTCTGAAAAGTAATTCCAAAAATCAGCATGAAACACAGAAATATTTTATGAAATAATTTCATTCATTTCCCTCCAGCCTATATCCCACACGGAATACGGTCTTGATTTCTTTCTCCCAATTTAATTTTCTCCTCAATCGCTGAATATGTGAATCCAATGTTCGGGTATCTCCCATAAATACCTCTCCCCATACCTTTTCATATAATCTCTCCCGGTATAAAGCTACATTCTTGTTTTGTACAAGCTCTACTAACAAATCAAATTCTTTCGCCGTCAGTTCAACTGGCACTCCAGATTTACTGACCGTTCTGGAAACTATATCAATTTCTATGTCCCCAAAAGACAACTTTTTATTTATCTTCCCATATCTTCTAAGCAGCGCTTCCACTCGTGCCAATAGTTCCCCTATCTGGAATGGTTTCACAATATAATCATCCGCTCCGAGTTTTAATCCCCTGATACGGTCATTCAAAGCGCCTTTAGCAGTCAAAAAAATCACGGGTGTACCACTCGGTTTAATATATTCCAATAACTCATAACCATCAATTTCCGGCAGCATGATGTCTAACAAAATCAAATCGAAAGTTTCCCTTTCGATATAATCTGCGCCTGTCTTTCCATCATAGGCACAGGTGCAGCGGTATCCTTCCGCTGAAAGATTTATCTTAATTAAATTAGCTATTGCTTCCTCATCTTCAACAATCAATATCTTCTGCATTGATACAATCCTCCATTTTAATAACTATACTACAGACTTGTGACTTAGTTGTGTCATAAAACTTAAGTAATCTTAAATACAGCCGACACACCCTCCGGGAGTGTCGAAAACAACCATAGCAAGCACTGCCTGTGTCATGACACAGGCGAAATTTCCCACACTTTCCTATCGTCTGTGCGTATGAATTTCCATAGGGAAGTGTCCCTAACCCTCTTTTATTTTTTCTTCGGTTTTCCTGTGGAATACCTTGACCTTTCCTGCCGCTTTTGCTACAATCTGCTGTGGGTGATTGCGCCCAAAACTGAATAAAACCTGAAACGAACTGTTGTAAAAATCGAACATTTTACAGCAGTTTTTTTGTACCCAAAAGAGAGAAAGGAAGTGGCAGAAATGGCAAATCGAAACCGCACCAATCCGGTGCAATTTTATCTCAGCAATGATGAGCAATACATCCTCAACACCAAATTCAAAGCATCCGGCATGAAGAGTATGTCTGCGTTCCTGCGCAAGCTGATCTTATATGGATATGTGTATGATGTTGATTACAGTTACCTGCGAAATTACAATACGGAGTTGGGACGTATCAGCTCCAATTTAAACCAGATCGCAAAGAGGGTAAACAGCACCGGAAACATTTATCAAGAGGATATAAACGAAGTAAAGGAGTTGATGAATAAAGTATGGCGTACACAAAAATCCATGCTATCAAAGCAACCGTTGATAAAGCGATAGACTACATCTGCAACCCCGAAAAGACCGATGAAAAAATGTTCGTTTCCTCTTATGCCTGTTCTCCGGAAACCGCAGCTTATGACTTCAAATATACCCTCGACCACTGCAGAGAGAACAGTCCTAACAAAGCCTATCATCTGATACAGGCTTTTGCTCCGGGAGAAGTCAGTTATGAGGAAGCTCACCGCATTGGAAAAGAACTTGCTGACAAGGTTTTAGAAGGGAAATATTCGTATGTTCTCACCACACACATTGATAAAGGACATATTCATAATCACATCATATTTTGTGCTGCTGATAACATCGAGCATAACAAATATCACGACTGCAAACAGTCGTATTACCACATACGGAAACTGAGTGATGAACTATGCAAAGCGCATAACCTTTCCATCATCATTCCGGGTGGTGAACGTGGTAAAAAATACAAAGAATGGCAGTCTGATCAGAATGGCTCTACTTGGAAAACCCAGCTTAGAAGGGACATCAATTTTTGCATCAAGTCAGCTTCCACATACGAAGATTTTTTACTTTTAATGAGAGCCAAAGGATATGAAATTAAAGGGGAATCTTTTGAAGAAGGTGCTGCCAAATACATCTCTTTCCGTCCTCTGGATAAAGAACGTTTTGTCCATGGCAGTACGAAATCGCTTGGTAAGGAATACACAAAGGAACGTATCCGAGAACGCATCGAAATGAAGCGTGAGCGAAAATCTGTTATTCCGAAAAAAGACTACTCTGCCCGCAGGCTCATTGATACCTCGGATGAAAAATTTCAAAACAGTCCCGGACTCCAACAATGGGCAACTATCGAGAATTTGAAGATTGCTACACAAAGCTATAATGAAGTTGGTTCTCTCTCCGATCTGAAGCATCAGATTACTGTGAAAACCGAAGCGGGAAAATCTGCCAAACAGAGCGTTGTGAAACTGGAACACCGCATGAAAGACCTTGCAGAAATCATCAAATATGCCGAACAGTACAAAACCAACCGCTCCTATCACATCGCCTACAAAAAGTCAAAGAACCCAGACGCATATTTCCGCCGATACGAAAGCCAGCTCATTCTATATGGCGGTGCACGACGTGTACTTGAGCAGACTGGGATAAACTTAAAAGGATTGAATGTTGATAAGCTAAAAGCGGAATATCAGGAACTGATGAAACAGAAAAATGAAATGACTTCCACCTACAAGAAATGTGAAAAAGAGGTTCAATCATTAAACCGAAAACTGGAAAATCTGAATCAATACCTCAGTCAAACACAAGCCAATCCGGTGCAGGAACAACAGACAAAAAACAAAAATCACAGCTTATAAAACAATAGGGGAGAATGCTATCCCATCAGATAGCACTCTCCCCTCTGAATCAATTCTGTTCTTCATCTAACCATTCTTTTAGCTTTTTCTGTAACAGCTTTTTATCCGGCAAATATAATTTATACTCTTTTGCATAAATATTGGCATTTTCCGGGAGTGTTAAATCGACAAGAGCCTCATCACTTTGCTTACAGAGTAAGATACCAATCGTCGGATTTTCTCCCTCAATTTTCTCATACCGGTCATAATAGTTTACATACATCTGCATCTGTCCTAAATCCTGATGTGTAAGCTCATCAATCTTAAAATCAATCAAGACATAGCACCTTAACAGTCTGTTATACAAAACCAGATCAACATAAAAATTTTTGTCATTAAATGTAAATCTCTTTTGGCGCTGTTCAAAGAGAAATCCTTTCCCCAACTCCAAAAGAAACTTCTGCATTTTCCCAATTACTGCCGATTCCAGATCACTTTCATGATATGCTGCTTTATCCTCCAGCCCTGCAAATTCCAGTACATACGGAGTATGTAAAATATCTTCTGCTTTCTGCGGAACGGCACCTTCATTTGCCAATCGCATCACATCATTTTTATCCCTGCTCAATGCAAGCCTTTCATACAAACTGGAGTGAAATTGTCTTTTCAAGGTGCTTACATTCCAGTTAGAACGTATTGCTTCCTTTTCATAAAAGTCTCTTTCGTCCTTATCCTCTATACGCATAAGTATCTGATAATGTGTCCAACTCAGCTTAAATGGTATTTTTTTGTATGCCGTTTCTAATTGTCCAATTCCTGATTGGACAATTCCAAAAGCCTGTTCAAATTGTCCAATTCCCGATTGGATAATTTCATTCTCTCTGTCTTTGTAAGCCATATAGAACTGCCGCATTCCCGCAACATTACTTCTTGAGAAACCTCTTCCGTATTCTTCTGTCAAATATGATGACAAGGAATCCAGGACTTTTGCTCCATACTTAGCTCTTTCTGCTCCCTGTTGTTCCTGCTCTACAATATATCTTCCCAGCAAAAAACTGGTAAGAACCGTAATTGCATTTGCCATTTGTCCCATATTACTTCTGGCACTGTCAATCAATTTCTTTGATTTATCAAATAAACTTTGAAACTCATTACTTTCTATGATTTCCAATTTTTCGTTTTTCACACTAAGACCTCCAAACTGTCTATGATTTCCAATTATTTTTTATAAAATGTTTGTTTTTCTAATATCAAAACGCATACCGAAATTATAACTTACCCAACGATTTTTCACAATCAATTTTATGATTGTAAA
Source organism: Roseburia sp. AF42-8 (assembly GCF_003435965.1). Taxonomy (NCBI): domain Bacteria; kingdom Bacillati; phylum Bacillota; class Clostridia; order Lachnospirales; family Lachnospiraceae; genus Roseburia; species Roseburia sp. AF42-8. The sequence goes on along the minus strand of NZ_QTVB01000009.1, from coordinate 75,556 downwards.
ATAAAAAGCAGGTAGCCAGCCATTGCAACCGACTACCTACCCACTTACTACTGCTATTCTTCTGCTGCTTCTAAAGAAATTTTCAAAAATTCCTTATCTGTCATTCCATCTAGCTTTCTCAACACCTGCCCAGCAAGCTCCTCCATATCACTGTCCTTTATGTGCAGCATTGCCCGTCTGATTTCTTCCATCATTTTCATTCTGTCTGATGTCCCAAAAACACACATGAAGTTGATTTCTTCTACCGTTGTAAATGGATGATTCATATTCCTATATTTCCTCCCTGTTCGTCTTTTTAGTCTTATCCTGTTCCTTGGCATCTTTATTCTTTCCCTGCGCCACTTCTTTCTGTTTGGCAGCAAGCCGCTCTTTTAGAGAAGAACGTGCCTGTGGCTTTTCCTGCTGTTCTTTCTTTTCTTCCTCACGATTGAATTTCTCCACGCCATTGTTGAGTCTGTCATCAATCATGTTATAATTCTGCTCCTCAATCTCCTCGATCTTGGCAAGAGGTTTATACTCAGCCAGCTTTGCAAGCAGTTCTTTTGCCTGTCTTTCGCTGTCCTCGTCCGTCCCTTCCTCTATGGCAGTCTGCAAGAAATCCTGAAACGGTTCAATGTTGCCATTTCTTATATCATCTGCAATCATAAGTACCTGTGCTTCTCTATCTGATACGGTGTCGGCATAACCATACGGATCAATGTCCTGAGATAACTGGTCAAGCTCTGCCGCAAGTGTCTGTATCTTCTGCTCTTTTGTCTCCACATCAATTACATCTTTCTCCGGATATGCCGCAATCAGCTTTTTAATTGCATCCTGTACCTTTGGAGTATCACGAAGCTCCGGTGTATAATTCAGGAAATCAACATCAATGCACTTGCCGCTTACAATGTCTACCTGCTCATCTTCCCATTCTTCTGTCCCCTCAATGTGCATATTGACACCAATCGAGGAATCCCATTCATACGGGAAGGATCAATGGCATTGTAGATCTTTATTGCTTCCTCAATCGTTTCGATGCCCTCATGGTATTCGCCCATATTATGAAATTCTCCACACTCCGCAACTGTAAATGTGATATGAACTGTCTCTGGTTCAATCACAGGCTCTTTTTCCAGTTCCGATATTATATTTTCTTCTGCTATTTTTTCTTTTTCCGGTTGCTGTTCCAGTGCGTTTTCTCTCCCCTGCGTGACAAGCTGATTGTTGATCTGTTCCTGCTGTGCCTTCTCCTGCAGGTAGGTTTCCACCTCCGGCAAATATGTCTCCAGCGTTCCGGTTTTGCCCTCTGTAATCGGGTTAATATCTACCTGAATACCTGCAATGTAAATGCTGTCCTCATGAAGCATATTGAAAAGATCATCTTCTCTGGTGGAACCGGTGTATTCCACAACCACATCCAAATCCGAATTTTCCTTTTCGATACCTCTGCAACGGCTTCCGGCTACTACCACATCCACAATTTCTGCATCCAGACCGTACTCGTCTATCTGCGACTGCACATAAGCATATACCGTCTTTTCAATATCCTCTGCACTCTGCCCGTCAAGACTGTGAAAAAGCTCCTCTGTCTTTGCACGGAAATCTGCAACCACATCTGGATTGTTCTCTCTAAATTCTGCCTGTCGTGCTTCCAATTCAGCCTGCTCCACTTGTTCCGCTTTCTCTGAAAGCTCCTCGTAATCTACAATCTCAACCTCAGAACCCGCATATACTTCGCCCTGCAAATATTCGTCACGATAATACTGCTCTGTAACCGCTGAAAAGCGTGGTTCTTTCAGGTCTGCAATTACCATATCCATTGCTCTTTGAATCGTAATATCCGGATTGTCATAAACACCGCCATCTAGCAAGTGATACTGTTCATTCAGAATGGAGTAATCGTATCCTTCATCACATTCATGCATAAGGATATAACGGTCTGCGATATGTACCGCAAGCTCTGTCTGTATTTCGTTCTCCTTGCCTTCCAATGTCAGCATAAACTTCGGCAGTTCCGTAAATCCAAAAGAATCAACAAAGTGTGCGCTGTTCTCGCCATCCTCATGCAATACTACAATGTCGCTGACTGAAAGCGAATGAGCCTTATAATCTGCCGGGTGGTCAATATTGAACTTTGTATAGATTGCTTCTAATGTTTCCGACTGTGTCTGTCCCTGCAATTCCGTCAGTTCTCCCATATACACGAGCTTATAATTTTCCGGCAATACAGCATCAAAATTATCTTTGGTTATTCCCATACGCTTCAGGCTTTCCGTTCCTTCAAAGCGAAACTTATCCAGTTCAGGATCATCCTTCAACTGATAAATGCCATATTTATCGGTATTTCCATACAAAAGCTGTGCTTCCCTGTTGGAATCACTCTCTGAAAGTTCTTCCTGCATCATCTGGAGCTTTCGTTCATTCAGCCAGTCCCCTTTTTCAATGCCACACATCCCGTCATGTTCTGTAATCTGTTTTCTGTCGGACACAGTAGTCTCTGAACCATCCGTATGCAGAAGATACACAGGCAAATCATCGTCGAACAGCTTCAATGCTCTCTCCTGCGTCAACGGAAGCATTTCATTCCATGTATAACCATATTCCTGCATTTCAGGTACACCTACCATGCTATCCGGGAGTGTGTCGATTTCTGCCTGTGCATCAATCATTGCTAATGCGACATCCTGATTTCCATCCACTTCCTGTGCATAGATATGTTCTGCAAGCTCCCTTGTTTTTTCAATGTTCCCCAGCTTGTAGGCATAATTTACAATCAGATTTCTTTCATCATCAGAAAAGGCAGGCTGTCCATGCTCCAACCGGTTAATGATATACTCTGCCTGTTGCATGGCAGACAGTTCCTCCACATCCGTAAGCCCTTCATCAAAATCGTATTCATAATCCCAAAAGTCTGGCAGATTTCCATTTAATCCCTTACTACTGGACGCAAGTAACGTGATTTCCGCTCCCCGTTTTTCCATATATTCAAGGTAATTGCCATCCCATTCATTTTCATCAAGAGAAGCCATATCTTTGAGCATTTTTCCGACATCTTCCCTCGACATATTTGTGATTTTTAAGACCTCCCATTCGCTTTCAAAGGCGGAAGCGAACTTGACAACCACATCATCGGCATTGATTGGCTCCATTGACTTATCATAGACTGCCTTTTTCTCCTTCATATCAATCAGCTCATCCGTATCCGTGTTATAACGCACATCCAGATGATACTCTCCATACTCTCTAGAATCCTGATTGCCGATTTCCGTTGTCCATGCACCCCTGCTTTCCAAATACGCCTGTATGCTCAATTTGTCGTCATCCGTCATTTCTGATAGTGCCTGCATCAGTTCCGGTCTGTCCATACCATAAACATCAAGCAGACTAAACTCTGAAAGATCAGTATTCTGTATGAGCAGAATACTTTCCTTTGTCTGTTCCTGTGATACTTCCCTGTCCCTTTGCAATTCCTGTAATTGTTCCTCTATCCCGGTAATCAGCTCCGAAGCGGTTCTCCGTATCGTGTCCATGGAAGATCTAAGTTCTTTGGTGTCTCTTCCGCTGCTCCATCCTGCAATATACCCAAAAGAATAATCAGAGGTATCTACACCAAAATGCTGACAAACGGTGTACGCCACACTCTCCGCTTCCACCTCTTTAGTATTGCGGTCTTTTCGCATCTGCTCATCCTGCTCCACTTCCTTGCTGTGCAGCTTGGAATGAGCCACCTCATGGATCATGGTCTTTAAGGTCTGGCTCTCGCTCATGTTTTCCTGCACCGCAATCCGCTTTGCTTCCCTGTCATAGTAGCCTTTGGAATCTCCGGCTATCTCCTCCAGTTCAATCGGTACTGGCGAAATAGCTTCTACCGCACGAATCATATCCTGATAGCCTTCCACATCTGAAAGAAGCTCCTTTGCTGTAAGTTCCGGTATCGGCTTTCCGTCCGTCTGAGATAGGTCAAAAACGGATACTGCCCGGAATGCCGGAATTGTTATCTCGACTTCCTCTTTCTGCGGATTTCCGTCTTTATCAAGTAAAAGTTCTTGTGTGACCGGATCAATCTTGTCCCTCTCCTCTTTGATTTTATAGGGTGCAGGTGCAAGGATACGGATTGCCTTTTCCCCTTTATTTACATGACGCTCAAAATTTTTCTGCCAAGCCTTGTATCCGGCCACTAACGTAGCGTCAGGCTTTTGCATCGCAATTAAGAGCGTGTTGTTAAAACTGTAATTATGAAATTTTGACATTGTACTAAGATAATTGCGGTAACTATCGCTGTTGAATAAGTCCTGCAATCCCTGCTCCAGTTTGTTCGTAAGCTCCTGCACACGCTGTTTTTCTGTATTGTTGTCTGCCATAAACGACCTCCATCTTGTACGATAAAAGGCAGCCACTACAGACTGCCCTTACATAAACTGCTATAACACTTTTTAATATTCCCAACCCAAATAATGCTGACAGGTTGGGAATAAACGTAGGAATAAAATAGATTTTCCTATAATATTTCTTCTTTTTTCTTTGCCTTATCCGCTGCATCCCTTCCTGCAGGTGTCCCGGACACCCTTGCCTTCATTGCTGCGAGTTTTTCTTGCAATGAAGTCCGTTCTGCCGGTCGGTCTGACAGCTTACCACCCATAGCCGTTTTCCCAAGATTACTCTGCTTTGCTGGCATATCTGCGACCTCGTCCCTTTTGTTATCCACTGTTTTCACAGTTTCCTGTGGTTTTTCCGGTTCTGCGGCTTCATCATCCATACCAATCGCATCATCGCCCTTTTCATCCATGTTGAGTAAAGAATTAAGCTCTGCCAGACGCTCCAGTTTCTCGGCAAGTTCTGCTTCCTGTGGAAATGGCTTGTCTACCTCTGCTTTTGCTGTTTCAAGCTGATGTTTCACATTGGATAGCTTCATCTGTGCTTCCTCAAGCTGTACTGGCATGGCTTCCAGTACATTGTTGATTCTTGTGATATTTCCAAGCGGATCAGAGCCTACTTCCATCGGGTGGCTCATGGCACCTTTGACATTCATCACAAACTTATTGTTAAAAGAATCAAAGGTTACATTCAACTTAAATCCAAGATATTCCCCTACATCCGCACTGGCATTGATGCCTTTGATTTCCTTACACATGGCTATGATCGCAGTTCCAGCTTCCTTCTTATCGGTGTATGGCTTTCCGCCCACCTGCATAAAGAACTGCTCCTTATCCTCCGGCTTATTTTTCGCATATTTTTCCATATCGGCAGTAAAGCCTTCGATACGCTCCTTAAAAACAGCGATCTGGTGCGGATAATGCTGTGTGATGTTATCCTCCAGCCTGTACTTCTGACTGGTATGGTTTGCCTTCATCAGTTTCAGCTTTGATACCTGAATATCGAGATCCATTTTTTCTTTTATATAGGGATTGCCTGTGGCAAGTGCCTTGACCTCTGCATAGGAAAGTGCCGCTTCATCCACATCCTCACAGCTTCGCACCGGGGATTTACTGGTCATGATCTGTCCGATGAATTTCTGCTTATTCTCAATGAGCTGCCATGAGTAACTATCAAACGTACCTTCCGTAACATAACGAAATATCTTGACCTTATCATTCTGGTTGCCCTGTCGTAAGATTCTTCCCTCCTGCTGTTCAATATCAGTCGGTCATTTTTTGCGGACAGTTCAATACATGCCTGTCTGTTTCGCTCCCTGCTCCTGCGTTTGCTCTCGTTTGATTTCTCCCTCTGTATCTTCTTGGCACAAGCAGGACAATACTTCGATATGCCAGAGCGGGGAACATATTCAACACCGCACACCGTACAATTCTTAGGCTTTAACGCAGTCCACCGCTTTGTCGGTGTGATATGTAATTCACCGACAAAGCCGATGAATTTATAATAAATCTTGATTTCCTGCCGCACCATTCCGTCTGTAAGTTTCTCACGTTCCGAAACAAGTATCTTGTCTATAAGTGCGTTTATGATGGTTGCGTCCAGTTCCTTAATGCCTTGATAGTTGCGGATTAGGGAGAGGAAATCACGGACACCCTGCGTCTTCTCATAGCTGTCGCTGAGCGTTTCCGTTACCTCTTTCAGCCTTGCTTCAATTTCAAGCTGTTCTTTCTGGTATTTTCCCGACATCATCTCAAAATTCCGCTCGGTAATACGCTCCATCACCTTATCTTCATAGAGTGAGGAAAACAGCCTGTCCAGTTCTGCAAGGCGTTTGTTCAGTTTTCTTTGCTCCTTTTCCAGTGCCTTTGCCTTGCTCTGGTCTGTTTCCGTGAGCCGCTTTTCAATCGCCCTCACTGCCTTTTCATCATTGACTGCCATATCCGCAAATCGGTTGATGTCGGTGAGGACAGCGTTGAACAAGTCCCTCGCTTCAATGCTGTGTGCGGTACACATGATATTACCGTATCTGCCATAATTATTGCAGGAATATTGTACGCAGTCGATGATGTCGGGGCGTTTCCTCCTGTTGGCACTCATAGCCCGCATCGCATAGCCGCAGTCCGCACACTTAATAACGCCTGCAAAGATGTTCTCAAAGCCGCCCTTGTTTTCTGGTAATCTGCGGCTTGTAATAAGCTGCTGTACGGTATCAAATTCCTCCTGCGTGACTATCCCCTCATGGGTGTCTGGTATCACTTCCCATTCTTCGGGCAGCTTAGAGGGGCGTTTCTTGCTTTTCATGTTGGCGGCAATCCGCTTGTAGCCTGCAAGGTTTCCCGCATATATCGGGCTTCTTAAAATGCCCCTTACGCTGTTCTCGCTCCAAATATAACGGTTCTCCTCATTCTCCTCAAAATACCTCTCATAGCCTGTTGCCCCCTGCTCCGCCGCATAAGCGGCGGGGCGTAAGATATGCTGTTTGTTGATGTGCTTGCGGATTTTGGCGATTCCGTTGCCCGCTAACGCAAGGTCAAATATTTCCCTTACCACATGGGCAACTTTGTCATCTATCAGCAGATGGTTGTGGTCGGCGGGGTCTTTGACGTAACCGTATGGTGCTGTCGTCCCCATGAATTTCCCCTGCTGAAACCTCGCTCGGTACGCCGATTTTATCTTGACCGACACATCGGCGGAATACATTTCGTTTAGGATGTTGCGGAAAGGCGTGATGTCCATAGCGGATTTATTGAGCGTGTCCACGCCGTCATTGACCGCTATATACCTCACATTATGCTCTGGGAAAAACACTTCCAGATACAGTCCGCAATCAAGATAGTTCCTCCCCAGACGAGATAAATCTTTCGTGATAACGCAGTTTATCAGACCGCTTTCAATGTCCTTAATCATGTTCTGGAAACTTGGTCTTTGGAAATTTGTACCAGAGTAACCGTCGTCCACATACGTTTTTGCTAAGTGCCATCCCTGCTTTTTCACATAATCCGTGAGGATGGATTTCTGTGTCGCAATGCTCGCACTCTCGTTATCCGTGCCATCGTCTTTTGACAAGCGGCAGTACATGCCGACTTCATAAATCTTGTTCTCCATTCTTATTCCTGCCATACTGTAAAACCTCCATATCTGTCCTATCTGTTTTCATGTTCCATTGCGTACATTCTAAGCGGACAGCCCCTCATTGTCGAAGGTGTCGCCCTCGGCAATCTTCTTCCGAATATCCTCGGAAATAATCGGGATAAACGCTTCTGTGACTGTCTGCGTGCCGACATATTCACGGCTGATTATCATCTGAACTGGTGCTTTCGGCACGATACGATTTCTCTTTTTATCTGCTTTCTTATCCTCGCCCATACTTAAATCTTCCTTTCCAGACAGGGCAGGAGAACGTCTGGAAACGCCCCGCCCTGTCAATCAGATACCATCAATCCCCGCTGTTTACTTCTTTCTGTAATGCTTCAAGGAGTGCTGCTGCTTCATCAGCGTTCAACGTGATACCCTTTCCGCACTTCTCACGGTTCGGGGAAAAGCTGCGGATGTCATATTTCGGCTCTCTTCCGTTCCATGAGATAAGATTGATTTCTTTTGTGTAGCCGCTGTCGCCCTTAGACAATACGGCGATTTCCTTTACAATCTCATACTGGATTTCTTTCATTCTTCATACCTCAATTTTCTGCATTTACCTCCCGAAAAGAGAAGATTAGCGGCTGTCCCTGCCCCGTTTCCTCTGCAATTCACGCTCCAAAAGTTTAATGATGGTTTCCTCCATCTGCTTCGGCGTTGTGTTCTTCGGAAAATACTTTTTCAGCTTGCTTGTGTTGATTTTCAAGGTTTCTTTCTGGTTTCCCTTTTCCTCCGTCATAATTGCAAATATCGTATCCATGTCAAGCCGCCCGCTCTGGCTTAGGCTTTTCATCCGCTGTGCCTGTGAGAGTGAGGGCGTTGCTTCTTCGCTCTCCATCGTGGCAAAGAGGTTTTCCTGCTCGTCTTTCTTCAAAAAGGACAGTTCCACCGCAGGCGTGAGGGCGATTTTCCCCTCGTCCACCATCCGCAAAATCGGCGGTATCAGTTCCGTCAAACGGATAAATCTTTGTACGGTCATCCTGCCTACGCCGAAGCCCTGTGCCACCTTGTCGTCCGTCCGCAACTTCGTCACAACTTGTGACGAGGTTAAGTCTGTGCGGAAACCCTGCCGCTTCATGGCTTCGGATTTCATCTTGTAGGCAAACGCCCGCTCTGATGGCAGGATATTCTCACGCTGTAAATTACTGTCTACAAGGGTGATGATGGCTCGGTCACGGTCTAAGGGCAGGACAAACGCAGGCACGGTATTTATCCCTGCAAGTTCAGACGCACGGACACGCCGCTGCCCTGCAATCACTTCATAGCCGTTCCCGTCCTCTTTCGGGCGTGTGATTATCGGCGTGACAATGCCAAATTCCTTGATGCTTTCCGCTAATTCTGACAGCGTTTCATCCTCTGCCACATGAAACGGATTGTCGGGAAACGGGTACAAGTCTTTGGTCTTTAACACCTTAAAATCCTGTTTCTTCATTCACATATCTACCTTTCTTTCGCTCTGCTTTTATGGTTTTTCTGCAATTCTTCCAACACTTCGGGCGGTATCTTTGAGAGCAGCCGCCCCATCTGCTCGTTGGTTCTCTGCAACTCAAATATCTTCTGGTTCGCTTTCTGCACCTTTAGTTCCTGCTCATACTTTTCATCACGCATACGCCCCGCATAGTCTGATTCCTGCCCGATTTGCTCCTTTAGGCTATTGATATAGGCACTCTGCTTACTGATTTCCTTTGAGAATTTCTCCACGTCTGGGAGCCATGCCGCAATCAGTTCCAGAGCCTTGTCACGCTTCTTCCCTGCATTAAAGGCGTTGATGTCGGACAGTGCAGACACAATTTCCTCATACTGTTTATCAAGCCTGCCGCCCAACTTATAGAGCCATGTGGGGACATGTTTCCGCTTCGTTTCCATTGAGGACTGACCTCTTTCAAGCTGATTCCACCGTGAGGACATCCGCTCATGGTAGGCGGTCTGCCATTCGGACAGGCTCTTTTGATTGCCTAAAATTGTTTTGGCAGACAGCTTATTGTCTGGTGTAATCGGCACAAAACAGAGGTGCATATGCGGCGTTCTCTCGTCCATGTGGACGACTGCGGAGAGGATATTTTTCTCCCCGACACGCTCTGAAATGAAATCCAGAGCCATCGTAAAATACGCTTTCTGTTCTTTGGGCGGCAGGCTGTTCATAAATTCTGGCGAAGCCGTGATAAGCGTTTCCACCATCATCACGCTATCTTTCCTCGTCCTGCACCCTGCTTCGGCTACCATGCGGTTAATCTCTTTCTTGTAGGTGTACCTCGGCGGATTCACAAGATGGTAGTTATCTTTCGAGCGTTCCATATCTATATCTGGATTGCTTTTATAGGTGGAACTCATCACAGTAATAACGTGTTGCAATCTTTCGCTCCCTGTTCTGTGATACCCTGTTCCAAACCGCATCCTGCACGATCAACATTCCAAGTTCCTTTAACTGATTTCCCAAGTCTCTGATGTCAAAGCACATGATACGGTTGCCACTGTCCACATTGGTATGGTGGTTGAAATAATTCTGGGAACCATGCACATACAGCACAAGGCTGTTTGCGATACGCTCTGCCTTTGGATTCTTATGCTTCAGAAGTGCGTTGTATAAATCCTCCAGTATCGGCATATTTTCCGGCACCGGATTTTCAAAATATTTATCGTAAATATGACGGATACATTCGTCGATGATACCTTTCTCATCGTTCTCCAGACCATCCTTGCCACCTGCGATCAGGTCACATAATGTTATGATAAAATCCGATTTCAGTTTTAATGCTTCCTTATCCCCCTTATGGCTCAACTGAATATCCATAGGGTTCAGATAGTCTTTGGAATTGGTGGCAAGTTTTACCACTTGTCCATGTAATGCCGCCACAAGTGCAAAATACTCGCCCTCCGGATCGCAGATGATAATATCGTCCTTTGTGATAAGGAAACAGCTTAAAATCTCACGCTTTGCACTAAAACTCTTACCACTTCCCGGTGTTCCAAGGATAACTCCGTTTGGTGTACGAAGTCTTTTGCGGTCAGCCATGATCATGTTGTTGCTGAGTGCATTTAATCCATAATAGATTGCCGGAGCAGGCATAAACAATTCCTGTGTGCAGAATGGTACTAAGATTGCGGTACTCTTTGTGGAAAGGGTGCGTTCAATTCCGGTTTCATTGCAACCAATCGGTGCAGATGCCATAAGGCCCTGCTCCTGTAAATACTGTAAACATCTGAGGTCACAGTTTGCCTGCTGAATGATACCGGACACCCTCTGCATTAAGCTCTCCAGTTCCCGCTTGGTTCTGCCATAACAGGTAATAAGGAATGTCATGTTGATCATCTTCTGGTTACTCGTATTCAGGTCGTCCAGAAATTCCAGCGTATCCTTTTCATAGGTCACAATGTCAGTCGGTAAAATATCCATATCGTAACCGCTCCGGACTGCCTTTTTCTGCTCCTCAATTTTCATCTTCTGAATATTGGAAATGACCGCTTTTAACTTCTTGATTGCCTTTACCGGATCTTCCGTCTGCATGTGCATGGAGATTGTCAGGTTGGCATCAATGTCAAGAAGCTGCTTGATCAGCTCGTCCGTAAACTTCGGTGCGATAATATCCAGATAGGATACGCAGCCATACATATTTCCCGACTTAAAGCGGTTTGGATAGCGGAAATCAAATCCCGGCGGTGCAATATAGTCCTTGACCGACTTACCGGATTCTGCCAGATCCTTAAACGAAAAGCGAAAAGGCTCCATGGTATCCTGGTTAAAATATTCATGTAGGATACGCAGTCTTTCCTTTCCGTCCAGTCCCCTCGCAAGGGTTCCTATGTTATTTAAGTTCCGTATGACATCTTTTTCAATGTTATTAAGGCGGCTCTTGGCTTCCTTGTAGCCATTGCTCTCCACACCAAAAATCAGATATTTTGATTTGATGATACCATTGTTTCCCTTTGCCGCCTGCTTCTTTAACATTTCCGTATATTCTTCACGAATGTCGTTAAAATCGTCCTCCTGCCATGGAATGTCAAACTGTTCCGTAAGCATCTGCTCGTTGACCTGCCTGTTGAAAAGCACCAGTTCAAACTTCACAGACGGATCAAAGTAATTGATGAGCTTACTGTACTGTGCCAGTATGTCCGCCTGCTCATCCACTTCCAAAAGCGAATAGTTTATATCAAAAAATTCCACCATCTTTGTATAATAACGGTGGCTGACCTGACAGATACCGTCCCGGAACATCTTTTCAAAAGTAATCGTCTTTTGTGCGGTAGTCGGCTTTTCTTTCTCATTGCTCTTTCCCGATAAAATATGTTTCAACTGTATAAGACGCTTCTTCTCTGAAAAGGTAAGACCACCGCTTTTGCTGTTATTCCTGCTATTGCCCTTATAACTGCTTTTTCTGCGACTTTCCGGTTCTGCCTTTTGCTTTTTCTTCAAGATAACGAACCTCCCTTCGTAATTTTTCTTTTTCTTCCAACTGCTTGTATAAATTTTCCGACCGGTATGGTCTTATGCCCGGTGTGAGTATCTTCTGCCGGAGCATAAAATACAAAATCTTCTCCGCCGGGAACCCGTTTTTCTCATACATTGCAAAAAAGAAGAACGGAAGCATTGCTCCCATCATAAGCAGTGATGCAGCTGATGTTCCGATCAGTCCCTTTGTTAAAAAGTACAAGGGGATTCCGGCTACTGCCGCACCGCTGAAACAGATGATCTGTCTCTTTGTTAAGTTCAGTGCCACTTTTGTCTTGATACCGGACAAATCCTTTGGCACCTGCACGGATATTGCCATATCATTCCTCCCTTAGTGCGCATTCCAGATAGATTTCGATAATGAACCAGTCTTAAAGAGTGAAAAACATAAGATAACGGTATATGCCGCCACTGACCAGAGTGCGGTATGCAGGTTATCAGCAACCGCCACACCTGCCACAAGCACTGCATAGATTGCAACACATACCATCATAAAAAATCCCTGAAATGCTAGAGCACAAAGCCCCTTAAAATAATTCGTTCCTATCGTTCCCCATTCCCGGTTGGTTACGGTTGCACAGGGAACTGGTGCTACTGATACATAAAGATATATTTCAATCATTCGCCCATAAAGAATGACGGTGATAAGGACTGACATGATTTTCATACATAAACTGACGATCATGGTCTCCATTCCCAGTCCCAACAGCTCTCCTATGCTCATTTCCGAAAACTGCTCATTGAACATTGTTTGCAAAGTGCTTGCCACATCAATACTGGTGCTTCCGGTAATCGCTGATGCGGCAGAATTTACGATATGGCTTCCCACATCAAATACCGCCATTACAATGTCAAAAGTCTTGCTAAGAAGCATGACTGCAATACATGCTTTCATAAAAAAGCGGATAAAGATTGCTGTATTGAAGTCATGCAGGTTGTTTTTATCAATGACCATGGAAATAAGCTCATAGACGAGTACAAAGCTGATGATCATACCCGCTATGGGAATCATCACGTTGTCGGACAAGGCTTTTATCATATCAAAAATACCGGAGTTCCATGTGCTGGGAGTTTTGCTGACCTCCCCTGCAATCGTGCCTACCTTGTCATTGACATCGGTAAACATGGTTTCAAAGTTGGTCAGAACCCACCCCTGCAACAGTTCCTTTATGAATTCAGTAATCTTGTCAATGATCCCGCCCATGAATTATGAGAACAGCGTAGTAAGCTGTGGAATTACCGTCTGTGCCACAATGATGATGCCACCGCCACTCATAAGCTGCTTGATGCCCTGTGATTTTGCTCATGTGAGATAAAGAAGTAAAAGAAGTGTAAAAAATTTTGCCGTTCCCTGTCCGGCTGACTGCCGGACGGGTCGGGCTTTAGTCGGGCAATTCTACCTTGCCGACAAAAGAGTAATAGATTTCGATTTCCTGTCTGCGGAGCTTCCCCCGGCGTTTCCCGTCAAGGGCTTCCGATTCGTGGATTACGATTTTCTCCACAAACTCCCGTAAAAGGGTAGGGGTGAGTTCCTCAAAGCTGGTGTACTTGCGGACTACTTTCATAAACTTTACAGCGTTTGCCGTGGCTTCCAGTGTCCTTGAAAGCTCGCCCTGCAGAACGGCGGCACGTTCTTTCAGTTCCTTTTGCTCGGCTTCATAGTCTGCCGAAAGCTCCGTGAAACGCTCGTCTGATATGCGCCCCGCCACGCTGTCCTCATACAGCCGCTTGAAGATAGCGGAGAGTTCCGCAATCCGCTTTTCTGCCGCTTCCAGCTCTTTCTTCTTGGCGGCGTTCCGGCGTTTGCTCCCGTCCTCGGTCTGCTCGGTCAACAGCTTCATAAACCGGGCTTCGTGCTTGGCAGCGTAGCTGGTGACTTTCCGTAAATTCTCGGTCACTCCCTCGGTCAAGAGGTCGGTGCGGATAAAGTGCGCCGTACAGTCTGCCGTGCGCTTCTTGTAGCTGCCGCATATGTAGCAGTCCTGCCGCCGCTTGTCCGTCTGATACCTCTGCTGGTACATGACGCTGCCGCAGTCGGCACAAAAGAGTATGCCGGAGAACAAGCCCACTTCATCATAGCGGTTGGGGCGTTTGCGCTGCTTGCGCAGCTCCTGCACACGCTCCCATGTGTCACGGTCTATGATTGGCTCGTGGTGGTTCTCAAAGATTACCTGCTTTTCGGCGGGGTTCTCCTTGCTCTGCTTTACCTTGTAGGACACTTTCTCGGTCTTGAAGTTCACAAGGCAGCCCGTGTACTCCCGGTTTTCAAGGATATGTACCACGGTGTTTGTCGCCCATTTGCACTCATAGCCGGGGTGGTAGCGGCGTGTGCTTCCCGTCCGGCGGTATTCCAGCGTCCCCGGCGTGGGTGTTTGCTGTTCCGTCAAGACACGGGCTATCTTGGTCGGTCCATTCCCGGCAAGGCATAAGCTGTATATCTGCTTCACCACGGGGGCGGCTTCCTCGTCAATGATGAAATTTTCGTCCTCGTCCATGAGGTAGCCGTACACGGGCTTGCTTGTGACAGGCTTCCCGCTCATGCCTTTTGAGCGTTTTACCGCCCGGATTTTCTTGCTCGTATCCCTCACCAGCCATTCATTAAAAATGTTACGCAAGGGTGCAAAATCGTTGTCGCCCTGTGCGCTGTCTACTCCGTCATTGATTGCAATGAAACGGACGTTTTTCTGTGGGAAAATCATTTCTGTGTACATTCCCACTTGAAGATAGTTTCGCCCTAACCGTGACATATCCTTTACAATGACCGTTCCCACAAGCCCCGCTTCAATGTCGGCAAGCATGGACTGGAAGCCGGGTCTTTGGAAATTCGCCCCGGAATAACCGTCGTCCGTGTACCATTTCAGATTGCCGAAGCCGTTCTGTTTTGCGTAGTTTTCAAGGATTCGCTTCTGGTTGCTTATGGAATTGCTCTCGCCTTGCAGCTCGTCCTCATGGGATAACCTCGGATAAAGGGCGGTGATTTTTTGGGTGGTCTGTCTTAACATGGTTTCCTCCGTTTCCGACAGCCAGCCCCACTATTCCGTAAGTTTATTATACCACACGGCGGGGCTGGCTGTACAGTCCTTTTTGCTACTTTATGACACATAATGTCGAATAAATTTCAGTAAGGAATGTCACTTTACATGGCGTGGGCGGCAGTTCCCCCGGCTGCGCTTTCCGCTTCCAGCACTTTCATCATCTTGTCGGCGGCGGTGGCGGTAGTGTCCTGTTTGAAATAGCCGGAAACCACAAGGACGGTGTTCCCCCGGCGTACCTCGGTCACACAATCCGGGCGGCGGGCAGTAGTAGCGGTGCTTCTGTTGGGGGTGTCGGTCATAGGCTCTCCTTTCTGTTCAGCAGCGTTTTAAGGCGTTCCATTTTCGCCTGTGCTTTGCCTTTTCTGAAATTCTCCCCGGTAATGCAGACGGGGCAGCACATTTCCGTAAGGCGGTCATAAATCCGGGCGTGGGCGGTGTCCTCCGGGTTCTGCAATTCTTCCAGCGTGAGGTTCGTTGTCACGATTAACGGCTTGCCGCTGCGGTATCGGCTGTCAATCACGTTATAGACTTGCTCTAAGCCGTATTCCGTGCCACGCTCCATGCCGAAATCGTCAAGGATAAGCAAGGGGAAGCTGCAAAGGCGGGAGATATATTCGTTGCGGTCTTTGAAGCTGGCGGCAAGGTCGTTGAGTATCGCCGCAAAGTTTGTCATGCAGACAGATACTTCACGCTCCATAAGGGCATTGGCGATACACCCGGCAAAATAGCTCTTGCCTGTGCCGACTTCTCCCCATAAAATCATTCCGTGGTTTCCGTCCTTTATCTGCTCCCATTGTTCCACATAGCGGCGGGCTTTCTCCATTTGGGGGCATTTGCCGTTGTCGTTCCCGAAAGTCCAGCTTTTCATAGCCGGGTCGGTGAAGCCCTTTCTTTTCAGCCGTTCCACTTCCTCCCGGTGCTTCTGTTCCCGGTCTGCGGCTTCCAGCATTTCCCGGCGTTTCCGCTGGCAGTCACATTCTTTGGGGTGGCGGTCACGTCCGAAAAGCGTCTTGCCCTCTGCAAAATAGGCTTCTTTGGGCTGGCGGCAGCTCCCGCAATATAAAAGCCCGTCCTCGCCCGTGTAGTCCTCCGGCTCTGCTTCCTGTGTTGTGGCAAGCCGGAAAATGGCATTATCATAATCACACATAAAATCGTTCCTCCTTGTTCATGGTCTTTCACGCCCTGTTTACGGGGCGTTCTATTTCTGTTGTCAAAGGCTCTCGCCCTCTTTGTAGGAATAATCGGGGATTCCTTTCTTCCCCGTGCCTTTCCTGTCACGCCCCGCCCATATACGGATAGCGGCGGCATAGTTGGTGTAGCTTTTCCCGTTGGCGGCTATATGCTGGCTCAATTCCTCAATGAACCGTTCCAGCCTGTCCGGGTATTCCTCTTTCAGTTCCGCATATTCGCTTTCAGAGAGGAAAATATTTTTGTATCTGCCAAAGGGTGCGGGCTGTTCCCCACTCACTCCCATTTGGTGGCTCTCTTTTAGTTTGTTTATATTATAGTTGTTAGGAGCCGGTTTTCCGGACATCATAAGTCCGGTTTCCCGGTCGTCATAAGTCCGGCTTTCCGGGCTTATGGTGTCCGGGTTTCCGGCTGTCATAGGTACGGAAACCTGTACTACTGGCGGCACTTTCACATAGATGTGGTTGGCGGCGGCAAAGCGTGTCCGTTTCCGTTCCATAAGCCCGGCGGCGGCAAGCTCATTCAATGCGTCCTGAATAGTCGTCCTGCCCTTATCCAGTATTTCCGCCATCTCCGCTATGGGGTAGACTATGTAAACCCTGCCCTCGTCGTCCTGCCAGCCGTTCTTCTGTGAGAGGGTGGAACGGTCTAACAGCAGCGCATAGAGCAGCTTTGCGGTCTGTGACAAGTCCATTTTCAGCAGAAAACGGGGGTAGGGGAGATAGGACGGTATGATTGTTTCAGCGGTCATATAATCGGCTATGGCATTCACCTCCTGTCTGTGGCTTCTGTTACGCAATAAAAACGGCTTTTCCGGGGGTAAAGGATAAAAGTATCACATACCCTTTGAGGGCGGTCAAAAAAGCCTTGATTTACGGGGGTTTGGAATATCCTAAAGCGTGACATTTATCCCTCTGTTTCCGCTTGCGCTGTGCGGCTTTGGTTCTTTTCATGCGTCCGGCGCAATCCGGGCAGTATTTCCCCCGGTTTGACTTGGGGAGAAAATACCCGCCGCACTCGGTACAGCGTTTCCTGTCTGCCCGGTGGAGTAGGGCGGCTTCCAGTTTCCTGTCCAGCGGCAGCACGGCGGCAATGAACCAGCGGCACAAGAGGGAATAGCTGATACTCTGCACACATACGCAAGGCTCGCCGTTATCCAGCAAGATACAGTTGCCGTTATCGTAGTTGCAGCACTCATGCACAAGCCGACACGCCGCCCGGTGCTGGCGGTAGTCCATACCCGGTATCTTTGCGCCCATGCCTTAACGCTCCCTTTCCGGCTTCCTGTCCGGGTACAGCTTCCCGGCGGCTACGGCGGCATGGCTCTTTATTTTGATTTCTCCCCGCCCCTCGCTGGCTCTTGCGTTCTTATAGCCCTCATCAGAGAGGAAATAGCGGTGGCGTTCCCCCGGAAATCCCACGGGGCTGTCACTGGTCTTTACGTCAAGGACTATCATGTGGCGGGTTTCGGGGAGAAAACGCTCCATGCCCGTCAAGTCATGCCCCTGCATGACTGGCTGCTGTGCCTTTGCTTCCGCAAGCCGCCGGATAGAGTTTTCATGCCCCGCAAGGAAACGGGCTTTGTTGTCGGCTATGAACTGGCTGCAGTCCGGCTCTGGTATCTTTTGCAGCTTTTCTATGGCGTTCTCCATGATTACCCTTGTCAACAGGTCTTTAATCACGGGTACGGTTTCTTTCATGCCGCCTATGGTTTCCGCTTTGGTGGGTACGACGTACTGGTAAATCATTTCAAGCTCGCTGTTTGTAAATCTCATTGTGATACCTCCTGTGGCTGTTTTATTATCGTTCCTGTTCGTGTTTTTTCTGCTGGCTCGGTGCGCCCCTCAAAATCTGCTCGATATTGCCCTTTATGGTCTGCAATTCCCGGACATTTTCTTTCTTCTCCCGGTATTCGTTGTAAAGCGTGTTCTTCTCCCGTGTAAGCTGCTCAATCTCCGCTTGTAGGGCTTTGGACGCTGGCAGCTTGGAGATTCCCTGTGCCTTGAAATACCGGGCGGCAGATTCGGAAATGATAAAATCGCTTTCGTGCTGCTCACGGTAGGCTCTCCGGGCTTTCTCCGTTTTCTGCGCCCGCAATCCGTCACGGGCGGGCTTGGTCTTGATGTAGGCTAATAGCTGCTTCTGCAAGTCCTTTTTCTCCCGCAAGGTGCTTTCCACGGCTTTCAGCTTCCCGGTCACTTCATGCAGCCCGGCACTGGCGGCGGCAAGGGCGGCTTCCAGTTCTTCCGGGGAAGAAAAGCCGGATTCATCGTAAATGCTCATGGTCGCCGCCATTTGCTTCAGATTGTGCAAGGTCGCCCATTTCTCGTAGCCTTTTCCCTTGCCCTCGGCTCTCTTGGCGGCTATGTCTACCATGCGTTGTACTCCGTCATTTTTCGGGGCATTTATAGCGGCTTTATTGCGCTGTAAGCGGTCTTTTATGCTGTGTGGGTATTCCTCTTTGGGTGAGGGCTTTTCGGCGGCTCTGGCGGCGTTCTGTGCGTTTAGGGTGAGTGTTTCCAGTACGGCGGCACGGTCAAAATCATCACCCAATTTCCGGGCGGTGATTGGCTTCGTCCTGTCCGGGGTGAGATACGATAACCTCCCCCGGCTCTCCTTGACGGTCACGCCCTGTTGTAGCAGCTTCCCGGAGAAGTCCTCAAAAGAGATAGCAGAGGATAAGGCGGTGCGGATCGTGCGCCGTAGCTTCTCCTTGTCGGTTTCAAATTTTGTAAGTTTGGGCGGCTCTCCTGTGGCGGCAAGGGAAGCGTTCTCTTTATCCAGTGCGGCTTGTCCTTTCCGCTTCGCCCAATACTCACGCTCGGTGACACGGTTCTTGCTCCCGTTCAGCAAGTCAATCTGATAGAGGTTTTCCCGGTGGCACATCTCCATGACTTCCGCTTTGAAATACTCCATAGCTACGTCCGTACAGCGGTGCTTGCAGCCCTCCCTTGTGTCCGCTGGTCTTTCCATGTAGGGCAGTAGCGGCACTTCGGCAATCCGTAGGGAATTGATTACGATATGCACATGAATGTTGCCGCTGTGGTTATGCCCGTCCGGGTGGGTGCATACAAGGGCTTGGTGTCCGGGGAAATGCTCTTTGCAAAACTGCTCGCCCAACTGTTGCGCCCGGTCTACGGTCAAGCCGTTGTCCTGTGCGTCACGGGGGTCAAAACTGATGATGTAATGGTGGCTCTTTACGTCCTCCCGTTTTTGGTTCTTGCCGTATTTCAGATTGGAGCGCATACACGCTATGGCGAAATCTTCCCCGCCGCAATTAAGGGAAGCTATGCGGTAATCGTCACGGGGGAGAAGCCGCCCATTTTTATCAAGAGTGGGCTTCATGGTAAACTCGTCATGCTCAAAAGTTAGGTACTGCTCGGCAGCTCCATAGTCGGCATTTTTAGAGCTGATATGTTTGAATGTTGCCAACGGCTTCACCTACTTTCTGCAAGACTTCAAACTTCAAGGCAGCAAGCTCTGCTATGGCGGCTCGCACCTCTTGGGAGAGTGCGTTATAAGGTGCGCCGTATTCGTTCAGACAGCGGGCAATCTGATTCAAGTTGCCGCCTATCTTGCCATATTCGGCAGTTAGCTTCCCAACGGCAGACAGCAATTCATCATTGACCGGGGAAACGGTGATAACCGGGCGTATTCTTGACTTGGTTAGGGCTTGCCGGATATATTCAGACTGGCTCATTTTGCAGAGGGTGACACGCTCGGAAAACTCGGCGTATTCTTCCTCGGTCAAGCGCGTCTTAATTACCCGGCGGCGGTGGGGCGTGTTGTATTTTTTCATGGCTGTGAACCTCCTTTCGTGGGTGGATTTTTTCAAGCGGCACAAGCCGCAAAAAGGCGGGCTTGGGGTGGCAACCCCAACAAGATTCCCGCAGGACAAAATGAGCCGGTAGGCGAAATTTGGTACTGTGGTAGAATCTTGCTCTAAGAAAGTGACGGATTCCGCTGTGTAGGCTTCTGCTGATACCCTCGACGGAGAGGGCGGGGCTTCTGCCAACTTTGCGGCAATATTTTTCCCGTCATTATTACTACGCACTGGAAGAAAAATATGGCAAAGTCCCCCGGAAAATCTTTTCGTGTTTTCGTAACAGTATTTGACAAAAACGGGCGCAAAAAAACAGGAAACCTTTTTCTGATTTCCTGTTTACTGACTGCCAAAAAGGGCGGCGGTTATTCGGTTGTCATTCCCCGGAAGCAAACTTGTAGCCTATGCCTAAAACGGTCTTTATGTAGGTGGGGTTTTTGCTGTCCGGCTCTATCTTTTTCCGTAGGTTGTAAATCACGTTGACAACACTTGAATGGCAGCTATCGCTATCCATGTTCCAAACGGCTTCAAAAATCTGTTCTTGTGTGAGGACATTGCCGGGATTGGAAGCAAGGAATACAAGGTACTGTATTCAAGGCGGGTAAGGTTTATTTCCTCCCCGTCCCTAAATACCCGGCGTTGGTGCTGCCTTATTTCCAGTCCCGGAAAAAAGAGTGTAGGAAAAACACCAAAAGACATGGTTTCCATTTTAGCTTGATTGGCAGTTATTAACGATATAATTTGTTCATATAAGTTGTTCTGATTATCTGTCCGAATTATTATTAACTTATCCATGTGTTTTCATGACCTATTCTGTCTGCGCTAGTTTTGTATGTTTAGAAGTTGCATATATCAATGGGCTAACTTCTTTTTCACAAAATAAGCTAAGTCTATGGAGTGCTCTGGTACAGGCAACGTATAAGAGATTTTTATCATCTTCATCATAGTAGTTTTGATTGTCTGCATCACAAATTAAGACGGCATCAAATTCCAACCCCTTTGACATATATACTGGTATAATGAATACACCTTGTAACTCTGCTGCACTTCCATTTCTGATTATTTGTATATCTAGTTTGTGCTTTATTTTGTTATACAAGCAGATGGAATTATTTTCAGTTTTACAAATTAATCCTATTGACTGTAATCCTTTTTCTTGGCATGATTTTACCTCTTCAACAATCTTGTCAATAAAGACTTCGGAATTATCCGCAATAAATACTTCCGGGCTATCCCCTTTCCGATTAAAACTTTTTATCTGTGGACTTTGTTCTATGAATTTTAAGCTAAAATTTAATATCTCATTCGTACAACGGAAACTTTTGTTCAACACGATAAGAGAAGATTTTTTCTTATTCAGTATTTTATGAATTTCTTCATAGAAAGATATATCCTCTTTTTTGGCAAGGGTTTGTTTCATATCCCCTAAGATTGTAAATTTAGCATTTGGAAATAATAAGCCGAATATTTCATATTGAAGCGGGTAATAGTCTTGAGCTTCATCAATGACAACCTGCTTGATATTTTTATATTCATTCGTTCCGTATATTTTTAAATATAAATAAAGCATTGCTATTGCGTCATCATAGTATATACAGCCTGCTTCCAGATTTTCTTTCGTATATTCCCGGATTTCCTTTATGCTCTCTGAGGAATTATTATTTTGCAATAAACTGAAAAAATAGGATTCATTGCTAAATAATGTTTTATACAACTCAAATATATCAATTTTTATAAATTTTTGTATTTCCTGCTTTACTAAATTTTTTTCTGCTTTATGTCCCCGTCCCTTTCCTGTTCCAAATATTAGTTCTAAAATATAATCTTCTAATTGCTCTAACTTTATGCCTAATGGAGTTTCTGTTCTTCCCAGTATCTTATCTTGTAGAGTCTGCCTGTTTACAACACATGTTCCTTCATAATAAACATCATCAAATTCTATCCATTGGCATGGAATATCATAAATAAATTTGTCTAATATTTCCCCAAAAAGTTTTGACGCTTTAAACTCGATACTGTCTTTATAAATTTTTTTGTATTGTGAGGGAGCAATTATTTTTGCTAAAAAATCGTTCTTGGACTGAATTTTCCTGCCTTTTAACAGCATTTTTAGAATATCCTCAAATACAACGGAGATAACATTATCTTCTCCCAATTCGGGCAACACATTAGAAATATATTGCTCAAATATAGTATTAGGGGAAATAATCATAATATTATTTGCGGACAACTTTGTCTGTAATCCTTGATACATAAGATAAGCTGCCCGATGAAGGGCAATGGAAGTTTTACCGCTTCCTGCCACGCCCTGCACCATTAACAGGTCGTTTTCCATATCTCTGATAACAGCGTCCTGTTCTTGTTGTATTGTTTCAACTATCGCTTTCATTTTGGCGGTGGTATTCTGTGATAATAGTTGTCTTAAAAATTCATCAACAATCTGCACATCTGTATCAAAAAAATACTTTAACACTCCATTCTTTATTTCATACTGACGTTTTAATTTGAGTTCACCTGTTACCCGCCCGCATGGAGCGTCATAAAATGCTTCTCCTTTCATAAAGCGGTAAAAAATACTTGCAATCGGTGATCGCCAATCATAAACATACATCTCCTGATAACTGTTTTTCCGTAGAGAGGAACGTCCGATATATATTTTTTCACATTCTTCCTCATCATCAAATTTAAAATCAATACGGGCAAAATATGGTGATTTTATCATGTTTTCCAGTAAAAGTATTCTGTGTTCTTCTTCTTCATAATCTACAATTTTATCTGTAACAGGGTTCATATATTGACTTAACTCAACAAGTGCCTCAAATCCGTCAGAAGTGTATAGATTTGTAACACTATGTGTTGCGTTTTCACGAACTTCTTTTTTGGCTTCGATAATTTGTGATTTCTTTTTTTCTGCTGCTTCTTTTGCTTGTTTTAATTGTTCCTCGGCTAAAGATATAGTTTGCTTTAATCTTATTTCTTCGTACTCTCTTTCTGATTGATTATTTCCCATAAAAAATACCCTCCTTGATAAAAAACAACAGAAAAATTCTCACTGATACATTGCTAGGCTAGTTTAGCACACGTTTGCCTATATAAACAGTCTTGTAATCATGAAATTTGTATGATACTATTATGGTGGGAGAGAGAATACAAAAATATTGTATATGCAATAGTAAAAAGGTCAGTAGCCTTTCCCATTATCCCATATCTTCAGCAGACAGGAATACAAGCCCAGTAAATTCTTCTTACAGAACGTGGGAAAGCTGCACCTTAGCTTTCCATGTCCTGTGAATAGAGTTATCCATGATTCCATAGCCTGTTATGCACATTTCCATAATGCTTGTCTTTGGTTCTTTTGTTCGGAATAGTGTGGTGCTGGCGGTCTATCTCTTGTTTTCGGTTGCTTGCTTCTCTACCGTACATGAGCATTTGCACCGGGATTATCGTTTCCATATCCTTCGAGAAGATTGATAACTCCCCACACGCCTACACCTGCTCCGATAGCGGTTACTACTGTTTTAAGTCCTGTTACTGATGCTGTAAAAAAGCTCATTCGTTTGTCTCCTTTTTCCTGAAAAATGAAATAAAAAAGGGAGCTGTTCTGATTTATGATTTTTCAGAAAAACTCCCATAACAATAGTTCCAATATTTAGTTGTAAGGTCACTTCTGGACGCTGTGACCAGAAGTTAAGCTGTGATTTCTCCGACATCGCATACCTCATCCACCATATCATTCTGCTTAAAACGCAGTTTGTTCCGGTTCTTGACGTATTTTTCAATGTCAAATTCATTCTTTTTGTCATAATCGGATAACAGCGGGTACTGCTTATGCTTCGTTATATCAAATTTATCTGAGAAAAAAGGTCTTACACCTCTAAGCTGCATGATACACTTACTGCCATCCATGACCGCAATCTCGTCCTGACTCATTAACTCTTTTCCGGTCTTTTGATAATTCAGACCGTAGGACTGGCTCGTACCTCTCGTATCCGAGGTATTGTAAAGGTCAATCGTTTCTTTTCCAAGGATTTCTGCCAGATCTTTCAGAGTATCTTTCTCCTTTCCTCCCAGAAACAGGGTAGTGTCGCAGTTTCCTTCAATCGTGGAAGCGTTGTCCCGGTACAGAGCCTTTAGCTGTGACTTTGACTGCAAAATAATAGAAGCTGATATTTCCCTGCTACGGATAGTAGCAATCAGCTTCTCAAACTGTGGAATCTGCCCGATGTTCGCAAACTCGTCCAGTAAACACCGGACGTGAATCGGCAGTCTCCCGTTATATACATCATCTGCCTTGTCACAAAGCAGATTGAACAACTGCGAATACATGATACTTACAATGAAATTGAATGTCGCATCAGTATCCGAGATAATGACAAACAATGCTGTCTTTTTTTCTCCCAGAGTATCAAGCTCCAGTTCATCATAAGAAGTCAGGTCACGCAGCTCCTTAATATCAAATGGCGCCAACCTCGCACCACAGCTAATCAGAATTGATTTTGCTGTCTTTCCAGAGACAAATTGTCAAGGACTTTTTAATCAAATTCACAAAAATCTACAAAAAAGGTGCCAGAAGCACCGTATGGCTCCTGACACCTCGTTTGATAGATTACATTTTTCCGTTCAGCAGGTCTTTGCAGAGATACGCATAGTCTGGCAGCTGGTTGATATATGGCTCCCAGCGCCGCTTGATTTCGGCCAATTCCAGCGGATCGGCTGCTTCCAGTGCATGATCGTTGCCTGTCATATATAAAACATCCGTAGCAACATCATCCAAACACCTGCCGCAGAGATCGGCGGCTGATTCGATTCTGATACCGGTATCCACATAGACTGGATTGACGCCAATCGCCAGCCAGACATAGCCTACCTTGTCCGACCAGAGCAGTTCAAAATCAGGGCTTTGCCGCAGATGTTCCGCAAAGACCTCCTTTACTCGTTCAATTTCATGCCTCTCTTTTTCTGTGTAAAGCATTTTCGTGTCCTCCTTGACAAAAATTTTGGTGCGTACCATCATCAGTTTAGCACAAGGCGGCTTCGTTTATCAGTCTGTCACATCTGCTGAATTTCATTTTTGAGCATACGCTTGATTTTATCGCTCATGGTTTCTGTGCTGGTATTGCTGAAATGGACATGAACCTTGTAGGTTGTCTTACCGATTTTCTTTACCATCGCTGGCGTGTTTTCCGGCGCTCTGGACGCAGTAGCGGCGTCTGCCACCTGCATAGCACGGGGTTCTCTGTTCATGGCGCTCCTTTCTCCGAACGGGTCTGTGCCGCCCGGTAAAAAATCAGTCTTGCTTACTGTTTACAATGTCTTTTGCTGCCTGTCGGGTAGCACCGGCATTTTCTTCCCTGAAATTCTTCCCGTCAAAAAGAATCGGCGCACACCGTTCCAGAATACGGTCATAGATACGGGCGTGGGCCAGATCAGGCGGGTTTTTCAGCTCGGACAGTTTCAAGTTTGTTGTGATAATCATGGGCCTGCGGCTGCGGTAGCGGCTGTCGATGACGAAAAACATCTGCTCCATAGCATATTCGGTACTGCGCTCTACACCCAGATCGTCAATGATAAGCAGGTCGTACTCATCAAAGCTGGCGATAAAGTCGGCCCTGTCCTCGGAAAACATCCCCGTCAGGCGGTTCAGAATGGTGGGAAAGTTCGTCATCAGCACAGGCACATCCCGGTCAAGCAGGGCGTTGGCGATGCAACCGGCGAAAAAGGACTTGCCGGTTCCCACATCCCCGAACAACAGCAGGCCGGTGTTGTTCTTGTAAGCCTCCTTCCAGTTCTCCACATAGGCGCGGGCCTTGTCCATCAGGGGATTTTGGCCGTTGTCGTTGGCAAAGGTGTAGTCGTACAGATAGCGGTCTTGCAGGCCCTGGGCCTTCCGGCGCTTGATACGCTCCATGCGGCGCTGCCGTTCCTCGGCGGCCTTGCGCTGTTCCTCGGCCTCCCGCTGGCACTGGCAGATACAGCGGGGCATGAAGTAGCCCGGTTTCCCAAAGCATGGCACAACAGTCTGCCTCTGGCCGCCGCACTTCTTACAGTGAATGAGGCCGTCTGCCGGGTCTATGTACTCGTCCACGGCCAGTTCCATACCGACGGCTGCCTTGTCGATCAGCGCCCGGATTTCTGCGGTAATCTCCATCATACGGTTTCATCCTCCTTTACGCTGTAATCCCGGTTGCGGGTGGGCGGGGCTGCCTTTTTTGCGTCCTCACCGGCCCAGCGCCGGATGGTGGCTGCATGGCTCTGATAACGCTTGCCGGTAGAAGCCATGTACTCGGACAGCTTTTCGATGTACTGTTCCCATACAGCAGGAAAGCTGGCCTGCAAGTCCGCCAGTTCTTCATCCGTCAGGAAAACATTCTGGTAACGGCCATAGGTGTGGGCGGGGTGTCCCTTCTCTATCTCTCTCTTTATCTCTATCTCTTTCTCTAACTCTATCTCTATCTCTGGTGGACGAATGTCGGACAAATGTCCGCCGTTTGTCCGGGGCGCAGAAAGAGCCTTATTTTGGAGCCTCGCAGCCCGCTTTCGCTCAGCCTCGGTAGAGGACTGGCCGATTAAAAGTTCGATGTTGCTCATGTAGAATGTGCCGCTGTCCAGCACTTCCACAAGACCCAGCTTCAAAAAGATCTGCAAGGCCCTCTCCACAGTGCCAATCTGCTGGCGGGTGATGGTGGCGATCATCTGTGCCGTGTAGGGGATATTCTCGTCAAGCTGGAGCCGCCCGCCGTGTTTCAGCGATTTCAGATACAGCTTGAGCAGAATGTTGGAGTACAGCACACCGTCCTGCATACTTTCCAGCAGCACGATGGAGTCATCGTCAAAATAGTTTTCTTTGAGTTTCAGGTAGTAATATTTTCGATTGTCTGACATGGGTTCCTCCTTGGGGTTTCTCTTGGGATTCTGTACGCATTTTAAGGCCGTTTTAGTGGTCGGAAGATAAATCTATCAGCCTACCTTTGACACCCTCGAAAAAAGCCTTGATTTACAAGGGTTTTTCAGCCCCTAAAGCGTGACATTTCTCCCGTTGTTTCCGTTTGCGCTTTGCGGCATTGATCCGCTTCATGCGTGCGGCACATTCCGGGCAGTATTTGGCCCGGTTGGAACCGGGGGTAAACAGCGCCCCACATACGGCGCATTTCTTAGCATTCAGCCGGTGGAACAGCGCCGTTTCCAGTTCCTTATCCTGCGGCAATACCGCCGCCCGAAACCACCTGCACAACAGGGAGTAGGAAATAGACTGGACACAGACACATTCCTCCCCATCGTCCAGGGCGATACAGTTTCCGTCGATGTAGTTACAGCACTCATGCACCAGCCTCCGCACTCTGCGGTACTGGCGGTAATCCATGACGAGGATAGGTTCAGACTTATTGTTCTTCATAAATGATTTCTTTCATAAAGTCGGTAACCTCCTTAAATGAATTTATTGTTAAATATTCGTGCAAAGTATTGTTTTCTTCGTGCAAATGGCATATACTATAATTGCCAGCAGAAAGGGGTTGATCGTATGGCTGGAAATACCACAAACATCAGTATCCGCATGGACGCAGATTTGAAAGCGCAGGCGGACGCACTGTTTACTGAACTTGGCATGAACCTGACTACGGCGTTTAACATCTTTGTGCGCCAGTCGCTTCGTGAAGGCGGCATTCCCTTTGAAGTAAGGCTGGAACAGCCGAACAAAGAAACGGTTGCTGCCATGCTGGAAGCGGAAAGGATTGCAAAAGACCCGTCTGTAAAGGGCTACAATGACCTTGACGAGTTATTTGCTGACCTGAAAAGATGAAAGAAACCAAATATACCGTCAAGTACACGACCAGTTTCAAAAAAGACTACAAACGAGCCATCAAGCGTGGCTTGAAGATCGAACTGCTGGAGCAGGTCGTAGCGTTGCTGGCGATGGGCGAACCGCTGCCGGATAAGAACCGTGACCATGACCTGTCCGGCGATTGGGCAGGCCATCGGGAATGTCATATTCTCCCGGACTGGCTGCTTGTCTACCGCATAGAGGATGATGTTCTGGTGCTGACGCTGGCCCGCACCGGCACACACAGCGACTTGTTCGGCAAATAAACCGACTGCCGCCGTATGGGGAAACCTGTACGGCGGTTTTTCTGTGTGCAAAAGGGTGTCGTGAAACGCGACGCACTTGACAGGGGTACGCCAAAATGCAGTATCCTTTACCGATCCGGCTCCCGGTCGTGAGGCTTGTCCCGTTCCTGTCGTGACAGCTGATCGGCGGTTTTGCGGAGCCGTTCCACTGCTTTCAAATCCTCCCTCATGGATTTCATGGCAAGCGTGTCCGTCTGCTTTCCGGCGGTCAGCTGGTCGATCTCCCGCTGCCATGCCTTCGGGGTGATCCCCTCGCCGCTGTCTTTCAATTCTTTCAGATACCGGGCTGCTGCGTCATACAGGATCAGTTCCCGGCTGTGGCGCTGCTCAAACTGTTCCCGCTTTTCCGGCTTTACTTTGGCAAGCTGTTTGTGGATGGACTTGTACTGGTTGTACTGTTCCCACATCTCCCCGCGTTCGGTAAGAATGGCGATCCGACGCTCAGCCTTGACGATCTTTCCCCGCAGGTCATAGTAACAGCTGTTCATATCAGCGATTTTTTCATGAAGCTGCTGCATAGACTGGATGCCGTTTGCCTGCAAAAAGCTGAATAGCGCAGCGCTTTCCTGCAAAGCTCGGATTTTGCCGGTGCGGGTGCGGGGAGCGTTCAACTGCTGCTGGGCCTCCCACAAGGCGGTCAAGCTGCTTTGCTGCGTTTGTGGTTTTTCCGCTTCGTCTTTCGACCAGAGATAAAGACGGGTAATGCGAGCCTTGATTTCCTTGAGCAGCTTGTTGTCGGCGTCGATCTGCCGGTTTACTTCTCCCTTGTCGGTGCGGATACCGCGCTTTTCCATTTGGCTGGCGGCTGGCCCCAGATGGACAGAGGGAATTTTATCAATGCCCTGCCGCTTGTAGCTGCGGTGGTCAATGCGCTCCGGTCTACCGGCAGATTCCAGTGCCCGGTTGGTGTAGGCTGCCCACGCTGCCCGCCAAATCTCCACATTTCCTTTATCGTTCCAGTCGGTCGTATCCTCCCGATGATTTTTCCAGCCGCCTTTCCCATCCGGGATACGCTGTCCATTCTCGTCCAGATCGTATGCCTTGCGGCACTTTGCGCCCCACTGTCCATTTTCTTTCAAAGGCCGGAGTGTCAGCATGATATGGACATGAGGGTTGCCGGTTCCCTTGTCATGGATAGCAAAATCGGCGCACATTCCTTTGTCTACAAAGTTGTCCTTCACATAGGCACGCACAAGGGCAAGCTGTTGTTCGCCGGACAGTTCACGGGGCAAAGCTGCCTCAATCTCGCGGGCAAGCTGGCTGTCCCTTGCTTTCTCGATTTGCTCCACGCTGTTCCAGAGGATAGAACGGTCTGCAAATTCTGGCGGGGCGTGGGCTGGCAGCATGATCTCCGCATGGACAATGCCGCCTTTCCGGGTGTAGTCGTGGGTCATTCCGTCCCATTCATTTGTCAGCTTGGTTCCGCTGCGGTAAGCAGCTGCGGCAACGGCAGAACGGCCTGCGCTGCGCTTGATGATACTGACGGGGATATGACAGAAATCTATGGGGAACACCTCCTTTCAGTGAGGGGATAATAGGCTCTGTGGAGCCGGACAAACGCAAAGCGGGTGTTTGGCTGCGCAGAGCGCACAAGGGGTTTGGGGAGCGTAGCTTCCCATCGCGGACGAAGTACGCAATACCCCCGGCAGGGCGCACAGCACCGGCAACGGTGTATAAGTGCGCCCTTGTAAACAAGGGACTTATGGCGTGTCCCCGGATTTTGGCAGGTTTGCAGTCAATTCCGCAGCCCCCGGAAGATGGGACAGGGCAATCAGAAATGCTTTGACCTCCGCGCCGGAAAGGTCGGGAGCCAGCGGAAAAATCCCCTCCAAAACGGCTCCGCGTTCAATCAGGCGGCGGGTGCGAACCCTGCGTTCTTCGTTCCGCTGCTTGTTCTCCAAAATCTTCTTTCGGTTTTCAAGCTGCCGAATCTCCTTCAGGACTTTCTCCCGTTCTTCTTTTTGGGGGTGGGCTGTAATTTTTTCGTTCATGTCAGGCACCTCTTTTCTTTGGAAATACTCATAGATTGATGGAAATACTCATAGATTGACCGTCCATTTCTGACGCGCAAAGTACCGGCGCAGCCTCCGCAGTGCGGCATGGATGGATTTTCCCGCCTGTGATGGCGTGATACCCTCCATTGCGGCAATATCTTTCACTTTCATACCCAGCATATAGCGGGCGTGGACACGGCGAGCCTGCATAGGCGGCAGGGAAGAAATGGCTTCGTACAATCGCCGTATCAGTTCTTCGTATTCGGCTAATTCTTCTTTTTCTATCAGGTAGTCCTCCGGCGATGGCTGCGCCCAGCCGATGGCGGCATTTTCGATTCCATCGTTACAATCGAGGGAATAAAACGCCTTATACCGGAACATCTTGCGATCTCTGGCGGCCTCGGCTCTCTTGTCCAGAAGAAACGCTTCGACGATCTCATCGGACACCTCCACAAAAATGTCCTCTTTGCAAAATGGATAATATTGTTTGAGATTGATGGTCTGCATAGGCATGCCCTCACTCTGTTTGGAAAAGGCCATCATAGCAGCGGCGCATATTCCGCAGACCCCGGCGGATGGAAACGCTGACCTTGCTGCTGTGGACGCCCTCTATCCGAGAGATTTCCGGCTGCCTGATACCAGCAATGTAGTAGGCGTGAACACGGCGGGCCTGTGTCGGAGTGGCATGAGCCAGAGCCACCGGCAGAGCTGCAATCAGGTATAGGCGGGTGGTCATTTCTTCTCGTTCCAGCAAAATATCTTCCGGCGATCTGCTGTGTTCCAGTGCGTAATTTTCCAGCCAGCTGTATGCGTCCAGAGAGTAGTAGGCGCGGTGGTAGACTTTCCGACGCTCATAGTTCTCCATCTCCCGCTTGGCCTGATACATCGCTGCCCATACCTCGTCCGTAACATCCACAAACTCGTCATGCCGGTAGTGGGGATACATCCACCGCAGATTGATTGTTTTCATAGGCTTACCTCCTGAAAATCGGAGAGGCGGGCAGCTCATCCGCTGTCCGCCCCTCGCTGAGATAAGGGAAATGATCCCTTTCACTTGGTAGCCAGAAAACAGGTCATTCGTTAAGCCTGTTCTCAAAGAAATTTATAAATTTTTTTCTGACCGCCTCCACACTTTGATACACAGCCACTTTGGAGCAACTGCACAGCACACCGATCTCTGCAAGGCTCAGTCCGTCAAGCGCATAGAGCAAGAACCGGCGGCGCTGGGCCTCGGTACAGGTGTCCAGAACAGCCATCAGCTCATGCAGTGTTTCCTTGCGGCAAAGGTATTCTTCCGGCGTTTCGCCGTAGGCTCCTACACCCTCGGTGGTAATGATGTACTCGTCAAACTCCCGGCCATCCCAATGCCGCCGCTGTTCATGGAACAGGTTCTCCGTTTTGTGATCGGCCCGGTCAAGAAATTCATAGACTTCCAGCGTGACCTCCACGGCCACAGCTTGTCCGTTATAATTGATGGTAACTTCCATCTGCCTTTCCTCCATTCAGATTTTTCGGGAAAATCTGAATGGGGCGGCGGAGAACGGCACCGGGGATAAAGTTCGGGCCATGCTGACCCGATGTTCCGGCTCCATAGGGACAAAAAAGCGCCCGGACAGCAAAAAGCTATTCGAGCGCAAAAACTCCAATATTCACTTACAGAATGACAATTTTCGCACCGGCTACCAGACGGGGCCTGTTCGTTGACTGGGCTTTTTTTGACGGTAGTGAAATATCGTCTGAATTTGTCGACGGTCAATGTGCTTCATGGCGGTTCCCTCCTAAAGCCGCCGTGTCAGCGTGTAGTCGTCACTCCTTTGTCGAGGGCATAAGGAACGGCGGCCTTGATGTTACTCAAAACCGCCGCAGTACCCGGAAAATCCATTTTGGGCGCACAAAGCTGCCTGCCCTGCAACGGTTTTTTTCTTTCCCCGTCTTGCGGGGCAGGATCGCTTGGCTTATTCGGTTTTAGTTTTGCTCTTGTTCGGCTACCTCTTTCAGCCGGTCAAAACTCTCATCGCTGATGATGTGTTCAATACGACAGGCATCGGCCTCCGCAGTTTTGGGGTCAACGCCTGCGGTGATAAGCTGCTCGGTAAAGAAGCAGTGACGCTCGTAGATTTTTTCGGCTACCTCGCGGCCCACATCGGTCAGATGGAGAAAGTGATCTTCGTCCATCATAAGAAAGCCGCCGTCCCGCAAGGTAGCCACTGCATGGCACACGCTGGGCTTTGATACCTCCATGTGCCGGGCCACATCTACGGAGCGCACCATACCGCGTTTCTTTTGGAGAACAAGGATGGTTTCCAGGTAGTCCTCCCCGGACGCATGAAGTTTCATCTGAACCTCCTTTACTGAGCCAGCTTCCAGCCGATGGCCTCCTGTCTGGCCGATACAAAATCGGCATACAGGCCCTTTTGCTGGATCAGCTCCGCATGAGTGCCGCGCTGGACGATATGAGCGTTGTCCAGTACAAGGATCTGATCGGCGTTGCGGACGGTTTTCAGACGGTGGGCAATCATGATGATGGTCTTGTCATGGGTCAATGCCTCGATAGCCCGCTGCAATTCATCCTCATTCTCCGGGTCAACGCTGCTTGTTGCCTCGTCCAAAATGATGATAGGTGCGTCCTTCAGCATAGCGCGGGCGATGGAAATCCGCTGTTTCTCGCCGCCGGACAAACTACCGCCTCCCTCGCCAATCACGGTGTCATAGCCATCCGGCAGGGCAGAAATAAAGTTATGGCAGCAAGCCTTTTTCGCCGCTTCAACCACTTGTTCATGGGTAGCATCCGGGCAGCCAAACTTGATATTGTTCTCAATCGTATCTGCAAAGAGGTATACGCTCTGGAACACCATCGAGATATTCTTCATCAGGCTGTCCAGCTTAAAATCCCGTACATCCGTACCGCCTATGGTAATCTTCCCGGCATTCACATCCCAAAAACGGGCAATCAGATTGCACATCGTTGTCTTTCCTGCCCCGGAAGGGCCGACAATGGCCGTAGTCGTTTTTTCGG
The DNA here is from genome assembly GCF_003435965.1 of Roseburia sp. AF42-8. Classification (NCBI taxonomy): domain Bacteria; kingdom Bacillati; phylum Bacillota; class Clostridia; order Lachnospirales; family Lachnospiraceae; genus Roseburia; species Roseburia sp. AF42-8. The sequence goes on along the minus strand of NZ_QTVB01000009.1, from coordinate 42,441 downwards.
GAATGGTAAAGCTGACCTGATCTAATATCTTGCGGTCTGCGTAGGAAAAATCCACCTTGTCAAACACGATCTCGCTGGACTTCGGCGTAATGTCAGCGCCTTTCTCGTCCATCACCGGCGTGTCATCAATGGAGTTTGCCGTATCCATCGAGGCCGCCAGCATTTGCAGCAAAGAGGCCATATTCCCGGCGTTCTCCAAATCGTTGAACACCATGAAAGAAGCAATCACCAAAATCAAGCCGTAGGCCAGCGACAGGGAGCCGTCCAGCCAGAACCAGACCGAGGCCAAAAGCAACAGGACGCTAAACACCCGGACAACGGCCTGTTTGATGGCGTCATAGGGAACACTGGCCTTTGTCAGTTTCAGGTTGTCCCGGCAGCTCGCCTTAATTGCACTGCCGATAGACTGCGTGCTGTCCCGTTCCAGTCCAAATGCTTTGACAATCCCCATCCCCTGAATGTACTCCAACACAGACTCCACAAGGGACTCCTGTGTGTGCTGGCGTACCCCGCTGAGCGCGGCAGATTTGCGAAGCGCCAGTTCCGCCGCCGCAAGGTAAATCAGGACACCGGCAGCGGCCACAAGACCGATCCGCCAGTCAAATACCAACAGGACGATGACGAGGGCAACCGAGTTGAAAAAACCGCCCAGCACTGACACCAGGACACGGGCTGCTGAGTTCTCTACATCGCCCAAAGTTGTTGTGACAATGGCGGTAATGTTCCCGATACTATTCTTGTTGAAGTAGCCCATCGGGATATAGCGCAGCCGATCTCCAATGTGGATACGCTTTTCCGCTACCATGCAATATCCAGTTTCCGTTTGCTCCATCGTGGAAAAGTAGGTCGTGATAATACGCCCGATGAGGGATACCGCCATAATTCCCAACGAAATCCAGACAATGCTTCCGTCCCGGTTGTCAGATACCAGCGCACCGATCACTACAAAGAGGGCGGCAAACTGCATGGCTGAAAACAGCCCGGACAGAAACGCAAACAACAGGGATTTTTTCAAAAGCCCTTTTTTGCTGCCTGCAAAAGCAAAGATTTTTTTCAATGTTCCATACATCTGACAACACCCCCTTACATCTGGTCTTTCGCGCCGATATGCGCCTGCCACATATCCCGGTAGAGGGGGCAGGTTTCCAACAGTTTCTCATGCGTACCCTGTGCGTGGATGGTTCCATCCTTCACCACAACGATGTTATCTGCGCCAACAATGGTAGACAGCCGGTGTGCGATCACAATCAGGGTCTTGCCGACAGTTAAAGTGGAAATGGCTTTCTGTACCAGCGCCTCATTCTCTGGATCGATATAGGCAGTTGCCTCGTCCAAAATGACAACCGGCGCATTTTTCAGCATGGCGCGGGCGATGGCAATCCGCTGGCGTTCACCGCCGGAAAGATGGGAACCGGCGCTGCCGACAACCGTATCATAGCCATTATCCAGCTTGCGGATAAAGGCGTCGCAGCCGCTTTGTTTGGCTGCCTGCTCCACCTCTGCGTCCGTGGCACTGGGGCTTCCCATGCGGATATTCTCCCGGATACTGCGGTTAAACAGGTAGTTGTCCTGAGATACATAGGAAATCTGGTCTGCAATTTCAGACAGCGGCATATCCTTCAGCTCATGGCCGCCGAGGGTAATGCTGCCGGATGTAACATCCCAATACCCGGCAATCAGCTTCGCCACCGTAGACTTGCCGGAGCCGGACGGCCCTACAAGGGCGGTCATGGTTCCGGGGTGGATGGCGAGATTCACATCATGCAAAACCTCTGTTGTCCCGTCATAGGAAAAAGACACAGACCTAAGAGAAATGCCGGTGTCTGCCAGCTTGACCGGCGCATCCTTATGGTTCAGTTCTTCAGCGTTCAAAAGCTGGCTGATTTCTTCCACATTTGTCCCCAATACGGCCAAATCGTCCGTAAAGGTAAAGGCCGCGATAATCGGCCCAACAAGGCCCAGCGAGAAAATTACGATAGACAGGAAAGTGGAAAGTTCCAGGCTACCGGAGAGCCAGAACGCGAAGCCGCAGGGTAGCACACAGATCAACACCGAGGGCAAAATGGCGTTGTAGGCGCTCATGGTTTTCTGGTTTTCTCTCATCCAGCCCACATAGTAGTTGGCATTGTAGTTTACTGCGTCAGAATATTTTTTGTAGGAACCGGCGGATTGACTAAATGCTTTGACTACCTCAATCCCACCAATGTACTCTACAATGGCGTTTGCCATCTTCTTTCCCGCTTTAACCGCGCCCTCCCACTTAACGGGATAGTTCTTCATGCCAGCAGACATAACAGCAAGGCCCACCACCAGCGTGACAAGGGACAGGAGAGCCATGCGCCAGTCCATGACGAATAGATACACGACAATTACCAAAGGCACCAGCACATTTGCAGTCATTTCCGGGATCAGGTGCGCGAAGGTTGGCTCCATCCCTTCTACCCGGTCAACAATCGTCGTTTTATACTGACCGGACGGAGTATCTAAAATCGTCCCCATCGGGACGCGGGCCAGTTTTTCGGTAATATTCTCCCGGAGATCTCGCAGCGTGTAATAGGTCGCTGTGTGAGAAATTGTTGTGGAAAGATTTGAGAATATGACTTTTCCCAAATAACCGCAAAGCGCAATAACACAAGCTGCTGTATAGTGCGAAAAATTCTGATCCCCGGACAACATCAGCGTAACAATATGAGCTACACAGAAATAAGGCACCATCTGGCAGGCTACGCCTAATACCGCAAGGGCAATGCTGCCGATGAATTTCCCGTGATAGGGTTTGCCCCATCCCCATAAGATGCCTATGGGTGACTCCTTCTTTTCCTCCTTCATTTTACAGATACCCCCTTTATGAAATAGTTTCTGATTTTTTCAAGACCCGCCTCATCCATTTGGAATTGGTCAATGATGGAACCGTTCTCAAAATGGACAATATCCGTACAACAGTCTAATATCAACTCAAGATCATGAGTAATGACATACACGGTAATACCCGTGTCCCTGACTTGTCGCAGGACATTTGCAACCTCTTTCATGTGTTTATAATCAAGGCCGCTGGTCGGTTCATCAAAAAATAAAATAGAGCGTTTAGAAGCGATTGCCGAGGCAATCGCTACCCGCTGTTTTTGGCCGCCGGAAAGGGACATGGGATGCCTGTCCTTAAAAGCCAGCAAATCTAACCGGTTCAGGATTTCCTCTGCCCGCTCCTGGTTTTCTTCCTCCATACTAATCAGCACTTCATCAAGAACCGACTCGGTAAAAAGCTGATGATTTACCTCCTGCATGACCATATAGCAGGTACTCAGCCGGTCTTTCGGACGGTATTTTCTTCCGTTCCAGACAATCTCCCCACAGCGCTTCTCCAAGCCGCAGAAACAGCGAGAGAACGTGGATTTACCGGCACCGTTATTCCCAATAATCCCAACAATTCGGTTTGTGGGAATTTCACAATCCATGATATGTAAGGTTTCCGGTTCATTTTTATAGGCAAAGCGGAAATTATGGAGCGCAAGGGCAGTCTTTTCCTGCTGCGGTAGAACCGGAGGCAGGAGACGCTCTAAAGCAAATGTGCGCAGTCCCATATTAGATCGCTGCTGCTCCGTGAGCTGCTCAAATTCTGCCGCAGAATAATCACGGCTCACCTGCCCCTCTGCCAGGTAAATAAACCGATCCGCCAGACCACGGAGATAATAAAGCCGGTGTTCCGATACAATAATTGTTTTCCCCTGCGACTTCCAGAACGCAAGAATCTTTCTCAAATCAAGGATGGACGCTGCATCCAAATTGGACGAGGGTTCGTCCATAACGAGAACATCCGGTTCCATAATGGATACTCCGGCACAGGCAATTTTTTGTTTCTCTCCACCGGATAAGTGAAAGATATTACGATCCATCAGCTTCTCCAGCCGGAAATCCAGAACCGTTTTTGCAAACCGTTCTCGGATGTCTTTTTCTGGCTGTCCAAGATTTTCGCAGCCAAATGTAATTTCACTGGTTGTATCCACATTGAAAAACTGGGACCGGGGGTTTTGAAACACACTGCCTACAACTGCGGCTGTATCGTAAAGAGGCTGCTCGGAAACCTTTTCCCCATTTACCCATACTTCTCCCGCCATCTGTCCCTCATAATAATGAGGGATCAACCCGTTAATCAGGCGGGTAATCGTGGTCTTTCCACACCCGCTTTCACCGCAGAGGACAACAAACTGACCATCTTCTATATTTAGATCAATATCCCGGACGCCCCCGGTATTTTCGTTTTCTTCTCCATAGGAAAATGAAATATGGTCAATCTTTATCATAAGCTCACCCCCTTAAAAAACAAAATACTGTCCCATCAAAAACAGCGCAAAACATAAAGCACAGAGCAGAACAGCAATCATGTCCTGAATATGAAAACCAATCTGACATACGTTGGTCCGTTTGACCGGAGCGCCAAGCCCCCGCGTCAGTGCAGCGGCGGAAAGTTCATCCCCAATTTTTACAACGGACACCATCAGCGGTACAAGACGGTATTCCACCATTAAAAATGGGTTTTTCCCACCAAATCGTATGCCTCTCATTTTCATTGCGTCCCGGATTGCCTGGTATTCTTCGCTGATTGTGGGGAAGAAACGAAAAATAACAGACATAGGAATTATAATTTTTTCTGTCAGGTGCATACGTTCCATAGAACCGATAAACTCACTGACTGAGGTTGAAGAAAGCAGATAGGCCCCCGTCATAATGCCTGGGGCAAACCGCGTCATAATGGATGTAATTGCCAAAACCACAAAGGACAACAGACCACTTAATGTCGTCAGAGCTATGCGTTCCAATACAAAACAGGCAAGATATAAAAACAGATACTTGCCTGCCGTTTTGAAGCGGCGTTCCGACAGGATCAGCACAAAGGGGATCAGGCTTAACACAGGTTTTATAAAATTCATAATCCCTTCGTTGCTGGTGCTGAACATCAATGTAGTAACCGTCAGCAGCAAAATCAACTTCGTGCGCGGATCAAGCCGAATCCCTCTGCGATTGTCCGTTGTGGCAGAGAAGGATACCCCCTCCATCATGCAATTCCCGCTTTCGCAAAGTGTTTTTTCAGGAGTGCTTTTCCAAGCAGACCGCCCAAAATGGCAAAGACAAAAATCCCGGCAACCACAAGGATAATGCTCCACATCGGCATGACCGCCATTACCCGATCGGCGTATTCCTCACCGAAACTGGCGGCAAAGCTGGCCCAGGAGTCCTCGACCATAAAATACATGGGGATGTATGTACCGACCATCCACAGACTGAATACTGCATAACCAAGAATACTTTTCTTTGCACTTTTATAATCGCCGGATTTCAAAATCAGGTCTCCAAGCAAGCCGAAAATCAGCCCCATAGGCACACCCCAGAAACCCATGCCGGTAAGCCCCATCAGCAGGCCGCTCAAAACGCCCATGATTGTAACCATGCCGAATTTCTTAACCCTGGTGAGGAACAGCATGAAAGGGATGCCGGTAATCAGCGACCACAGACTTCCGAGGACAGGAAGAAAGATCGGAACAAACCCAATGGGAATAGCAACACAGCACCCGATGACAAAGTAAAGAACCGTGAACAGACCGAGGTTAATCAGGTCTTTTGTTTGTAACTTGTTATTCATAACGAATACCTCCATTCATTTGCTGGTTAGCATTTACTAACCTCTTTATAAGATACCATAGTACGACACAGTTCTCTACAACCAATCGTCTTTTTAGCTCCAAACAGCAACGAGTTTTAAGGTTGACTGGCTGGGTTCCTGCTTTTATAATAGAATTGCCAATTCAAGCAGGCCCGCCAAAAAACCGAATAGTAGGAGTTATGAAATGAAGATAGATGAAATCATTAAGAAAAGCATTGAAGTCCCCGGTATATCCATAAAACGCAGTGAATATAGCGCCGAGCTCATCTTAAAAGAGAAAGATGGAAAAGGCTCTATGACCTTTTTCCCATTGTTTCCCGGACTCACCTTAGCCTATATTTTTATAAATTCACCCACATGGGCAGCTCCGGACTTTCGTGATAATGGCTCCATAGAAACAGGCCCGCTGCTCTTAAATTACTGCGTAACCGGGCGGTGTGAGCTCATTCTGAATAACGGAAACTTTGTGTATGTGAAAGACGGTGAAATATCTCTGACAGAACGCTTTGCCAGACAGCAATATGTTTATCCCCGCCGAATTTATGAAGGTATGGAGTTTTTTATTGATATGGATGCCGCAGCAGAGCAAAGTGCCTGGATACAAACGGAATTTGATATTGATTTCCACAAAATCAGAGAGCTTTACTGCCCGGCTGGAAGCACTTATATCTCGGCCATTTCTCCCGAAATAGAAGAAATACTAAAAAAACTGTGGTCCTTGTTGGATATCTCTGTGCCGCTTTCCATTATGCAAATGAAAATCTATACCCTGGCGCTTTTTTCGCTGCTCCAGAATCTGAAAGAAATACCGCCTTCTCAAGCCTGCACATTCTTCACAGAAACACAGGTAGATATTGCAAAGCGTGTGGAAAAAATCATCACTTCTGATCTGCGCCAGCACCATCCTGCGTGGGAACTGGCTGCACAGTTTTCCGTCAGTGAAACCAGCCTGAAAAACTATTTCCGGGGAGTTTTTGGACAGAACATCTCCGTGTATCTGCGTGAAACCCGTATGAAAAAAGCCGCAGAATTACTTTCTACCACAAAGCTGTCTGTAGCAGAGGCAGCGGAGCAGGTTGGATATATAAACCAGAGCAAATTTGCTTCGGTATTCAAAAAGCAATTTGGACTATCGCCGCTGGAATATAGGCGTTCAAAGAATTTGGAAAACGGATAAGACTAAGGCCGGGATTTGCCGCTTGTCAGCAAAATCCGCCTTACTTATGCTTAAAATTTCATGCGTAAATCAATTCTTGAAAAATAACTTCCTCCGCCTGTGCTTTCAGCGTGTTCATCAGCCCCACCCAGCGCATGGGGTCACGGGCTTTCAGTTCCTCGGTGACGCCCGCCGCCTCCATCATGCGGGGCAGCATGGCGTCCATCCGCTCCCGCGCCGCCCAGTCAATCTCCAACAGGTGCGGGTACAGCTTTTCGCTCAAAATCAAGCTGCTGTAAAGGCCGGGCCGGTGTTCCTTCAGGTAGCGTTGCCGCATACGGCCATACTTGCCGATGGGGGCCTCCGGCTGCTCGGAAAGTTTCAGATCAGGGATGTAGTAATCTCCGCAGCGGGTGTAAGTCAATTCGCTCATGTTCATTCTCCTTTGCACTGTGATGGTTAAACTGTGGCACTGGCCGATACGGTGGCCTTGCGCGGCTCCTGCTGGGTAACTGGCTGACGGTGGTAAAAATGCCCTTCTCCATGTCCTCGGCCCGGATTGTGGCCTTTGCTGCCTCCACCTGGGCCTTGCGTTTGGCGTTGTAGTGTTCTTCCCATTCCTTCTGCTTGCCGTTGGCCTTGCGGCGTAAGTAGTTCTGGTGAAGCCTGTCCTTGCGTTCCTCCTTCTTTCGCAGTTCTTCCTGTTCCTCCGGGGTTAAAGGAACCGGCTGTAAGGATGGTGGGATATAACGTCCTAAAAAATTGAAGTAGATTTCAATTTCCTGCGTGGTGTCCTGACTGCCTTTTCGGGCGCGTTCGTGGACAAGGATTTTCTCTACAAACTCGTTGAGCATGGTGTTTGTCAGCGTGTCAAAATTCTCATACTTATCAATCAGGGCTATAAATTTCTCCGCTGATTTCTGGCTTTGCTCGTAGCCGGTAACAGCCTTTTCCAGCTCCGCAATTTCAATCTCAAGTGCGTCCTGCTCTTTGGCATACTGTGCATCAAGCGCCCTATATCGTGCATCCGGCAGCTTGCCGAGGGCGTTGTCCTCATAGATTTTGCAAATCAGTTTTTCCAGTTCTCCGGCTCTCTTTTGGGCAGCAGCCAGACGCCTGCGCTTTTTCGATATATCGGCACTCTGTTGAGCAACCTGCGTCTCCTGAACAGTGTGAATAAATTCCGTCCGGTCATTTTTGGAATATTCAGCGATAGCCCGGAGCGTGTCGGAAACCAATGTCAGAACGGCACTCTCATTGATACGGTGTTGAGTGGAGCATCGTGTCCCACACGGAACTTTGGTATAATTGGAACAGGTATATTGAGAAACCCGCTTGCCATTGTTGGTGCGGTGGACATACATCTTGCCGCCACAATCGGCACAATAGAGCAAGCCTGTGAGGGGAGCCGCTTCGCCCCAGCCGTTTGGATAACGCCGTACATTGCTGCGGATTTTCTGCGCCAAATCAAAGGTCTGCTGGTCGATAATGGCTTCATGGGTATTCTCAAAGATCGTCCATTTGTCCTCAGAAACATAGTGGCTTTTCTTGTCCTTAAAGTGCTTGCGGGTCTTGAAATTGATGGTGTGCCCTAAATACTCTCGTTTTTTCAAGATATTCACGATGGTAGATGATCCCCATCCATAGGGGTCTTTGACCGGCTTTGAACGGTTCACCCCTTCGTTGAATCGGGCAAGGTGTACGACAGGAATTTCAATCCTGTCTGTGGATAATTTGCAGGCGATCTGGTAAGGCCCATATCCCTCCAGCGTGAGGGAGAATATACGGCGTACCACTTCGGCAGCTTCCTCATCTACCAGCCAATGCTCCCGTTTTTCGTCCCATAAGTAGCCGTAAATCACAGTGCCGGTCAGGTGCTTGCCACTCATGCCTTTTGACTTAAACACAGAGCGGATTTTCCGGCTGGTATCACGGGCGTAAAATTCATTCATAATGTTGCGGAACGGGGTAAAATCGTCATCGCCTTTCAGACTGTCCACACCGTCATTGATCGCAATCAGCCGAACTCCGCGCTGCCGCAAAACCTCCATGACCTGACCGACCTTTAGATAGTCGCGCCCCAACCGGCTCATGTCCTTGATGACGATTGCCTCTACACGCCCTGCCTCCACTTCCTCCATCATCGCCAAAAATCCGGGGCGATCAAAACGGGTGCCTGAGATACCATCATCGGTAAAGTGCGTAGGGTTGGGCAGCCCGTTCCGGCGGGCAAAATCCTCTAACATCTGCTTTTGGTTGGATATGGAATTGCTCTCGCCCTGTAACTCATCGTCGCGGCTCAAACGCTCGTACAGTGGGGTGATTTTTTCGTTTCTCATGGCTGTACCTCCTGAAATGAAAATGCTCTAAGTGACTGCTTCACTAACCATGACAAAAACCATGATTAAGAAGTCACTTAGAGCATATATCACCTGCCGCCAGCTTGTATTTTTTATACTGTCTGACAGCAAAGTGGTTCGGGTTCTCCTGTTCCAGCTCCTCAAACAGCAGATCAACCGCATTTTTGAAATTCTCATCATCTTCCCTTGCTTCACTGGCATCTACCAGATCAATCAGCATGGAAAAATTCTGTTCCTCCTCCGGTGCTTCGTACCAGATATATGCGATCAGGGCTGTATAATAGAGCTTTTCCGCTTTCACCCAGAAATCCTCAGAGGCTTGCTGTCCTTCCCCTTTGGTATTTACAATGATTGTGTTTACGAGTTTCAGAATATCCTTTTCGCTACGGATATAAGCGAAAGGATTGTAATGCATTGATTTTGCAAAGTTAATCGTGTTCAGCACCTTGATCCGGTAATTATTCTTAGACAGCATTTTGCCACATTCCACGAGGACTGTGCCTTTGGGATCAGTCACAACGTAGGAACTGTGCATCTGCATGAGGTTCGGCTTAACAAAAAATCTGGTCTTGCCGGAACCGGAACCACCGATTACAAGTATGTTTTTATTTCTCGCATACTTCGGCTGTTTTGGTCTGCCTGACATCATAAGTCTCTCCGTTGCAGTTAATAATACGTTGTTCTCGAATACAGGATCAACATACGGTTCAATATCCTTGGCGGTTCCCCACCTTGCTGAACCGTACTCCACTCCCTGCCGGAATTTCTTTGCATTTTTCGCTTTATAATAAACTACCATACGAAATCCAATTCCGCAACCCACTCCTACCAGTAAATCCCTCGGCAGAAAACTTGGTAGCGGATTATGGAACGCACCTCCAATCCCATTGATTGTGTCCAACACCTTCTGTAAGGTGTTATCACCTGCCTGCTGTCCATACAGCCATGAAACCTTATTCAGAACATACCCGAAGATCACATAGGGAGCACATTTCAGGGCAAGCTGCTTTTTATTTACCCCTTTTGTTTTTTCTTTGAGAGTTTTCGGAATTGACTGCAAATCTTTCACAATCCCGTCAATGACCTTGCTTATAAGCTCTGTCCCTTGTCCTTATTTTTCTCTCTGCTGCGCTCCTTATTTTTATTCTGTGCAACAATCTTCTGAAGTCCTTTCAGTTTCTGTCTGAGTGACGGACGCTGCTGTTTTTTCTCATTAACTTTGACAAATTCCTTGAATGCCTGTGCAATCACATCGGCATCCTTGCCCTTGAAAAATACAAGATACTTGGGTGGTTCCATGGTCTTATCCTTTTTTACTGCGAAATCGACATTGTATTTCCTTGCAACACGCTCAAAGGATTTAATATTGCTATCCGTAACCTCAATGGACTTTGCACCCTCTCCCTGACCGACCAGCTTTTTTACCGGGATTTTCCCATGGGAAGGCTCCTTATGCTTCTGGTGTTCCAGATACATCTTCATCGCCTTCTGTAACACGCTTGCGGTCAGTTTGGAAGTCTTGATTGCAAGAGCAATGGTTTTCTGTGTTGTTTCCTCCTGCACGGTGTACCTCCTTCCTTATCTGCACCAACTTGATTTAGGGTGGAACCAACAGCCTGTGAAGCTGTGTTTTCATTGCCATACTTACTGCTCTCGACCTCTTCCACACTGTATCCCTGTGCTAAAAGTTCAGTGTTAAGCCTTTAACACCTGTGACAAATACCTGAGAGATTGTTTTCATCATTGACCAGCCATGATCAATGCCGATTACTTCTAACTTGTTATTCATATGTTTTGCACATCCTTTCTTCTTAAACAGCCACTTGAACATCTTAACCACCTACTTTCCTATCAGCTTTCGCATACAAGGAAAACAATAACCATTCCCTTGATAATATGGACATCCGACACATTCCGTCGGAAGTTTCTGTTCTTTTTTCTTAGATGGTTTACAACATGTTCCATTGGCACATCTGTTGTTATGTCCCCAGAAGAATCTACAATGCATACAATCTTTTAATTCTCTTTCAAGCTTTTCTTCTGGAGATACAAACCTGCGTTTCTTATGCTTATCTCTTTTTTCAACTGTTCCCACCAGAGCTCTCCTCCCTTCCAAGGAGTGATTGCTCTCTTATCTGTTCCATTGTCCTGTCCGACTCTCCTGCCGTCCTAGCTAACGAATACAATACGATAAGAACAATAATTATTAATGCTATGCTAAATCCCATCACCACTTTATCCTCCTTCAAATTAGTTGCCATATAGACAGAATTTGAATTTGGAAGTGATATAGTCTACATGGCTATGCTTAACGCTAAGCATGTAGGTACACGCCAGTCTTCTAGACTCCTATATCGCCCCGTGTACAAAGAGGTGTTCTCACCTCCGGGAGTTACAGACGAGCCACAAAATGTGTTTCACGACGCCCTTCTGAATTATCAGAAGCACTATCTCCTCTTTTAGCCTTTTGAGGATAAGGACGAACTTCTCGCCCTCTGTGGTTAATTATCCTTACGCAACATGCCGATTCCTTTTACCAGATTTCCATCCAGCTTCTCGCCCTTCATCTTTCGATCCATCAGACTACTAATATGATAGCTGTGACTTTCATCCTCCAGGTACATGCCCCGTAATTTTACTACCTACAGAAATTCTGTAGTGCAAACTACTTTGCAAATCTGTAACTGATTATTCAATTGTTATGTCCAATCTCTCTTGGACAATTGATATTCTACAATGCACTTTAATTTTACGGAAGTGACACCACTGGTGTATTTTTACGAATTTTCACCAGTTTTTGGTGTATTTGTCATTTCCTTTAATTTGTTCCATGTATGCTTAGGCAGTTCTCTTGCCGGCTCTCTGAATCGTTCAAGATATTTTTCAAATAATTCCGTATTGATTAATGCTGAATTACCGACTTTATAGACTGCTCCTGCCTCTCTCGCAATTACTATGATTCTCGATTTACTTATCCCATAAATAATCGCTCCTTCCTCTGCATTGACAAATTTTTTCATAAAATCCTTTGTATCTGAATAGCACTTATATGAGTAACTCATTCATCAGTCTCCTTTCACATTTGGCAATGGATGTTTCATTTCTGTTGGCGGTTCTCTGAATTGCTCCATATATTCATCAAACACCTCCAGATTAATCAGAATAGTATTTCCTTTTGCTTCGCCTATCTTATATACAGCTCCAGCTGCTCTAGCCATTTCGATAAATCTATGATGTCCTATGCTGTAAGTCATTGAACCCTCTCCGATTCTCACAAACTTCTTTTCCACAATTTTATTTGAACTAGGAACTCTTGCAGAATGTTTCATAAATTTCATCAACCTTTCCTTATGTACTAATATAATCTTTGCAAGCTGATATCTTGCTCCAGCAGCCAACGCTATATCCATTGCCTCATCTTGTGTTACATCTAATAAAGCCATTACCTCATCAATACGAATAAATCTTGGTTTTACAGTTTCTTTTCTATAGGCACAAACTGAACCACTCAATGTATTTACCATAACATCACCTACTTATAAAACTCAGAATCTGTAATATGAAAAGTTTCAAGATACTTATCCAATATTTCTGTATTAACAAGTACAAGCTGACCAATTTTATAACAAGCCTTGGCATCCTTAGCCACTTCTTGAAATTTTGTCATTCCCATACTGTACATTTTTGCACCATCTGAATATCTTACAAACTTTTTTGCATCCTCATATCTATCTTTCTTCTTTGATTCATTCATTGCTGTGCTCCTTTCACTTTGACTTCATAACAAATGACGTATTTTCTCCATAACGCAAAAAAGAGGACATCTTCTAAATTTCTTTAGAAAATGTCCTCTTAGTAGTTCATATTTGATTGAATCTTTTTCTTTTCAGATTGTGTACTCTTTCATACTGATGTAAATGACTATGTCAAAATGCGTCTTTTAATGCGTCCTTTGACGTACTCAAATGCCTCAACCCCGCATAAACACTAGGTTTATTTATCCAAGCTCTTCATTGTCGGGAAGAGCAATACGTCACGGATTGCCGGTGAATCTGTCAACAGCATAACCAGACGGTCGATTCCATATCCGATTCCACCGGTAGGCGGCATACCAATCTCCAATGCATTTAAGAAATCTTCATCAGTATGGTTTGCTTCCTCATCACCAGCTTCGAATGCGGCATCCTGTGCTGCGAAACGCTCACGCTGGTCAATCGGGTCATTTAACTCGGAATATGCATTACACATTTCCCATGTATTGATAAATAATTCAAAACGTTCTACCTTGGTTGGATCAGACGGTTTCTTCTTGGTAAGCGGAGAAATTGCTACCGGATGATCCATGATAAAGGTCGGCTGAATCAGTTCTTTCTCACAGAATTCTTCGAAGAAGAGGTTGATGATATCACCCTTGGTATGACGCTCTTCGAATTCAATGTGATGTTCTCTTGCCAGCGCCTTTGCAGCTTCATCATCTGCTACGGTATCAAAATCGATGCCGGCATATTTCTTGATGGCATCGTTCATGGTCAGACGCTCAAAAGGCTTTCCAAGGTCGATTTCAATGCCATTGTAAGTAATCTTTGTAGTGCCGCATACTTTTTCTGCAAGATAACGGAACATGCTCTCGGTAAGTTCCATCATGCCTTCATAATCGGTGTATGCCTGGTATAACTCCATCAATGTAAATTCCGGATTGTGGCGGGTATCAACACCTTCGTTACGGAATACCCGTCCGATTTCGTAAACACGCTCCAAGCCACCAACAATCAGTCTCTTTAAGTATAACTCAAGAGAAATACGGAGCTTTACATCTTCATTTAATGCATTATAATGTGTTTCAAACGGTCTTGCGGCTGCTCCACCTGCATTGGAAACCAGCATAGGAGTCTCAACTTCCATGAAGTCACGTCCAGCTAAGAAATTACGGATTTCCTTGATAATCTGGGAACGTTTGATGAAAGTCTGCTTGGATTCCTGATTCATGATAAGGTCTACATAACGCTGACGATATCTGGTATCGGTATCAGTAAGTCCGTGGAACTTCTCCGGTAAAATCTGTAAGCTCTTGGATAATAAAGTTACCTCAGATGCATGGATAGAGATTTCTCCGGTCTTGGTCTTAAATACCTTTCCTTTGATTCCTAAAATATCTCCGATATCATATTTCTTGAAATCTTTATAGGAATCTTCTCCGATTTCGTCTCTTGCAACATATGCCTGGATGCTTCCCTTTAAATCCTGTACATTACAGAAAGAAGCTTTTCCCATCACACGTTTGAACATCATACGACCTGCGATAGATACCTCTTTTCCCTCAAAAGCATCAAAGTCGTCTTTGATATCTGTGCTGTGGTTTGTTACATCATATTTGGTTATCTGGAACGGATCTTTTCCATTTTCCTGAAGTTCTTTTAACTTATCACGGCGCACCTTGATTAACTGGTTAATATCCTGTTCCTGTACGTTCTTCTGTTCCGCCATCTTTGTTCTCCTAATCTGTTAGTTTGATCTTTGGATTCCTAATACTTTATATTTTAAGTTACCCATCTGGGTCTCAACTTCTACTACGTCACCAACGCCGGCACCGATTAATGCTTTACCAACCGGAGACTCGTTGGAAATCTTTCCCTTTAAGCTGTTTGCCTCTGTAGAACCAACAATTTTATAATCCAGTTCCTCATCGAATTCCATATCAAGGATTTTTACCTGACATCCGATGTTAATCTTGTCTAAATCAACTTCTTCTTCTACTACGACTTCTGCATTCTTTAAGATTTTCTCGATCTGTTCGATTCTTGCTTCGATATCACGCTGCTCATCTTTTGCTGCATCATACTCAGCGTTCTCAGATAAGTCTCCCTGCTCTCTTGCTTCTTTAATCTTCTGTGCAACTTCTTTTCTTCTGACCACTTTCAGATTCTGTAACTCGTCTTCCAGTTTCTGTAAACCCTGATAGGTCAAAATGTTTTTCTTATCCATGCTTATTAGCCCTTCCTTTTATAGATTTTCTATTCTGCATAAAATTCTCGCTCTAATCGATCTGAAACCGCTTCACAGCCTGTAAAACCGGTTCCCTTAACAATCATAATATTATACCCAATAGGTACCTCAATGTCAAGATTTGCCCGCTGATACCAGTTCCTTTTATAAATGGAAATATAGATACTTTTTTCCGACAGAAATTCTTCCCGGATTCTTCCCTCAGCTTCAAAATCCAGTATCAGTCTGCCCTCTTCCGGACCGGTTCCCTTTTGAATTGCATTTTCCTCTTTTCCAATCACTTCTACTATCAGTCCCAGTTCCTCATAGAGATACTCTATTTCCCCTTGGTGATGTTCTGACTGACCGGTGCAAAGCGTATATACATTAAGTCCCGGATAAAGCTGCCGGAGCATATACTGTTCTTCCTCCTGCTGAAGATATTCCCCCGCTTCCGCATCAATGACAAACAGCCGCATGTCCCGGTAGGAAATGCCTTTCTGCTCTAATACTGCTTCGATTATTTTCCGAAAAAATGCATTGCAGGGAAAATAAATTTCTTTTTCAATAAAGTTATTCTGTTCCTGACGGCTGTTCCTGTTTTCCGATTGCAGATTGCTTTTATTCCTGCGTAAAAGACTTTTTAATTTTTTCCACCATTTCATGCTTCATTATATGATGCAAAGGTTTCTAATAATTCCTCCAGCTGTTCGTAAGTCTCCACTTCATTGAGCAGGCTCGAGCTGGATGCATGCTTGTAGCCGCCGGTGTACCAGGTGCGTGCTTACGCATTTCCCGCATTCCGGTAAATTCGCCCTTAAAGGCAATCTGCATCTTTGCATGACGCAGCACCATATCCACCATTTCTTTGGCGGATGGCTTCGGCAGTTCTTCCCCCGTTTCTAAGAAATGGTTAATCTGTGCAAATATCCATGGATTTCCCTGTGCTCCCCTTGCTATCATCAGCCCGTCACAGCCGGTTTCCTGCTGCATCCGGTACGCATCCTGTGGGGTAAAAATGTCACCGTTTCCGATGACCGGGATCTTTACTGCTTCTTTCACTTTCCGGATAATCTCCCAGTCCGCTTTGCCGGAGTAATACTGTTCCCTGGTCCGTCCATGCACCGCAATGGCAGCTGCCCCGGACTCTTCCGCAATATGTGCCATCTCTACTGCATTGACATGGGCATCATCAAAGCCCTTTCTGATTTTTACCGTCAGAGGCTTCTTTATGGCTTTTGCTGTTTTTTCGATGATTTCACCTGCCAGAATCGGATTTTTCATCAGTGCAGAGCCGTCACCATTATTGACTACCTTTGGCACCGGACATCCCATATTGATGTCAAGAATATCAAAAGGTCGATGCTCGATACGCTTTGCCATCTCGCTCATAATTTCCGGGTCGGAGCCAAAAAGCTGCAGGGAAACCGGATGCTCCCGCTCATCAATGGCAAGCAGGCTCTCGGTATTCTTATTATTATAATAAATGCCTTTAGCACTGACCATTTCCATGCAGATAAGTCCTGCTCCCTGTTCTTTGCAAAGTACACGAAATGGCAGGTCTGTTACCCCTGCCATTGGTGCTAATATCAAATTATTATCAAGTGTTACATTTCCTATTGTCAGTTTCATCGTTTCTGTTTTGCGTAAATAAGACGCATTCCTTCTAATGTCAGTGTCGGATTGTAGTACTGAATATATTTTGTCTCATTTGCAATGATTTTACCCAGTCCGCCGGTTGCAACTACTTTTACATCCTTAAGTCCGGATTCTTTTATCATATTTTTTACGATATATTCTGTCTGTCCAATCTGTCCGAATATCAGTCCTGCCTGCATACTGCTGATAGTTTCTCTTGCAAGGATGGTAGACGGTTTCTTAATCTCGATTTCCGGAAGCTTTGCGGCATCTTCCCAGAGTGCCTTTGCAGAAATGCGGATTCCCGGGGAAGTTACTCCTGCGAAGAAATCTCCATTTCCATTGACGAAGTCATAGGTGGTTGCTGTACCATAGTCGATTACTACAACCGGTCCGCCATAAAGCTCATATGCACCTACAGCGTCTACAATACGGTCTGCGCCAATCTGTGCCGGATTCTCGGATGTGATACGGATTCCTGTCTTCACGCCCGGTTCCACAACCATTGGCTGAATATCAAAATATTTAATCATTCCACTGCAGAGGGAATGCATGACATTTGGTACTACCGATGAAATGATGGCATCCTTGATTTCATTATGGGAAATCTCGTTATGCTCTAATAAATCAATGATTGTAATACCGTATTCATCAGAAGTTCTCTGCATTTTTGTTGTCATACGAAATGTTGTGATTAATTTTTCCTTATCAAACACTCCAATGGTAATGTTGGTATTTCCTACGTCAATTGCCAGTAACATATTAGTCCTCCTTATCTTCTGTGAATTCTTCTCCCAGGAAAAATACACGGTAATACATTTCAAGCGATTCAAAGAGCTCTGTCTTTTCCCGCTGCATCTGTTTGATTTTTAACACACTGCCGATTTCATCATAGAAGAAATCTCCATCCTCACATTCCGTCCGGAAATTAAGATTTCCCTCTTTGTCAAATATAAGCTGCAGTGTTCCTCCGATATCCTCTGTATACAGTACACAAAGAATATTCAAGTCCTCTTTAATTCCCTCCGGAAGTCCGTTAAACAACGGATTCAGATAGAATTTCTTGGTATAAGCGCTGGAACCGCATAAAACGATTTCTTCCTGCTCCATATATTCATACTCCTTTTTCTTATTTATGCCTTTTTTATATCTGGTAAATGTGGCTTTTCCTGTCTATCCTATAAACATCTATCTCGATGCATATCTATACATATCCATAAATCCCGCGGACAGATACTTCCCCGGAAGACACCAGTTTTCTTGCTTCCCAGGTATCCACGATTAATTCGCCCCGGTCGGTAATGCCCTGTGCCACTCCCTCAAATGGCTCTTTCGGGTCTAACACTCTTACCTTCTGCCCTTTATTGGCAAGACTTGCATCGTATTCCTTCCGCAGATCCCGTAAATCCTGATATGCCATAAACCGGTCATAATAATGCTCGAATTCTTCCCAGACAGCTTCTATTAATGCTGCGCGGTTTACCCGTTTTCCACTTTGTAACAGAAGTGAGGTGGCATTCTGCGCAATTTCTTCCGGAAAACTTTCATTATTTACATTGATGCCTATACCAACCACAATATGGTTACATAATCCATCTGTGCACTCATTTCCGTCAGAATTCCTACTACTTTCTTACCGTTGATGACAATATCATTTGGCCACTTTATCTTTGCTTCCATACCGGTGCAGCGGGTAATGCCCTTTGCCACTGCCATGGCTGCCACCAGTGTCAGCATGGATGCATTGGAAGGATTCAGCTCCGGTTTTAAAATCAGTGTCATAAAGATTCCGGTTCCCGGCAGGGAACTCCAGCCTCTTCCCCGTCTGCCTTTTCCGGCATCCTGCTGGTCTGCCACCACAAGGGTTCCATGCTCTGCACCCTCTTCTGCAAGACGGCTGGCTCTTACATTAGTAGAATCTGTTTCATCATAATAATAGATTTTCTTTCCAATCCAGTCTGTTTTACGGATGCTGCTCAATTCATTTTCGCTTAAGATATCCGGTGCGCCTACAATCCGGTAGCCCCGGTTCTGCACCGCTTCAATTTCATAGCCATCCTTTTTCAACTGATTGATTGCCTTCCACACTGCGTTCTTGATACACCAAAGCGTTCACAAAGCTCCTGTCCGGAAACATAACCTTCCGCTTCCCGCAGTGCTGCAAGTATTTTTGCTTTCATAGGTTCTTATTCTCCTAAAGTTGCAAGCATAACTGCCTTAATCGTATGCATACGATTCTCTGCTTCATCAAATACGATGGATTTCTCACTTTCGAATACTTCATCGGTTACTTCCAGCTCGGAGTATCCGAATTTCTCATAGACATCCTGTCCAATCCTGGTCTTAAGGTCATGGAATGCCGGGAGACAATGCATAAACAACGCCTGCTCTCCTGCATTATCCATCAGCTTCTTATTTACCTGATATGGCATCAGGTCTGTAATACGCTCTTTCCAGGCCTCTTCCGGCTCACCCATGGATACCCACACATCAGTATAGACAATGTCTGCACCCCTGGTTCCTTCCATGGCATCTTCTGTCAGAGTAATGGTTCCGCCTGTGCGGGATGCCACATCTTCACAATATGTAACCAGCTTTGGATCCGGGAAATATTTTTTATTGGTACATGCCACAAAATGCATTCCCAGTTTTGCACAGGTTACCATCAGGGAATTTCCCATATTATAACGGGCATCTCCCATATATGCCAGCTTTACGCCCTTTAATCTGCCAAGATGCTCGCGGATGGTCAGCATATCTGCTAACATCTGGGTCGGATGAAATTCATTGGTCAGTCCGTTCCATACCGGAACGCCTGCATATTTTGCCAGTTCTTCTACGATATCCTGCCCATAGCCACGATATTCGATTCCATCAAACATACGTCCCAAAACTCTTGCGGTATCCGGAATGCTCTCTTTCTTTCCAATCTGGGAGCCTGACGGGTCAAGGTAAGTTACGTGCATGCCAAGGTCATGGGCTGCCACTTCAAATGAGCAGCGGGTTCTGGTACTGGTTTTTTCAAAAATCAGGGCAATGTTTTTCCCAATCAGGCTGTCATGCAGAATACCCTGTTTCTTCTTTGCTTTCAGGTCTGCTGCCAGATCTATCATATAGAGGATTTCTTCTGGTTCAAAATCCATCAGTTTTAAGAAATTACGTCCTTTTAAATTCATTGCTTTTTCCTCTTTTCTTCTTACTCTTTGATACAAAACGGGCTGTCCTACATAGATGTGGCAGCCCGATTTCATTTTAGGTTTATGGTTTCCTTTTTAATTATTTATCTCCGGCAACCTCTGTAATTGATTTTACCAGTCCTGCAACGCCCTGTATCTCAGATGGAATGATAATCTTTGTTGCCTTTCCGTCCGCAGCCTTTGCAAAAGCTTCCAGGCTCTTAAGCTGTAATACAGCATCGTCCGGTGCTGCTTCTTTCAAGAAACGAAGTCCGTCTGCATTTGCCTGCTGAATCTTTAAGATTGCTTCTGCCTGACCTTCTGCTTCTTTTACGGTTGCTTCCTTCTGTGCCTCTGCACGTAAAATTGCGGCAGTCTTCTCTGCCTCTGCATCTAAGATTGCTGATTCTTTCTTACCTTCTGCTACAAGAATCGTAGATTTCTTCTCACCTTCTGCACGAAGAATTGCTTCACGTCTTTCACGCTCTGCCTTCATCTGTTTCTCCATGGCATCCTGAATTGCCTTTGGTGGGATGATATTCTTTAACTCTACACGGTTTACCTTGATTCCCCATGGGTCTGTTGCCACATCCAGGGAAGCTCTCATCTTGGTATTGATGGTCTCTCTTGAAGTAAGGGTCTCATCTAATTCCAAATCACCGATGATATTACGAAGTGTGGTTGCTGTCAGATTTTCGATTGCCATAATCGGATTTTCAACACCGTAAGCAAATAACTTCGGGTCTGTAATCTGGAAATATACAACGGTGTCAATCTGCATGGTTACATTATCTTTGGTAATTACCGGCTGTGGTGGGAAATCAACCACCTGCTCTTTTAAAAGAACTCTCTTTGCGATACGGTCAATAAACGGTGCTTTAAAATGAAGACCTACGCCCCAGGTTGCAAGATATCCGCCCAAACGCTCTACAACAACTGCATTTGCCTGCGGTACAATCTTGATACAGGATACAATAATTACCAGTACTAGTATTACTAAAATGATAAGTGCTATTAATCCTTCCATTTTTACCCTCCAAAACTTATATTTTGAATAACTATTCACATATTACTATACTTTTTCCAAGATTACAACAGGGTGCCAAAAACTTCTTTTGACACCCTGACTTTATACTCTCTTATATTTTCTTACATTTTCCTAGAAAAATACATGGTTTCCGATGACTACTCCTGCCTGACCGGAACTTGCACGACGGAAACTTAATGCTCCACCGGTATTATCTACACCGGATAATGCTTCCTGTGCTGCCTGTAAACAGCTTCCGCTGACACCGCTTGAAATAACAGATGCAACTTTTCCGTTTCCTGCTGGTGTAAACTGACCGCTCTGGTAAATTACATCATAAAGGCTGGATGGATATGCACCACTTCTCAGACGGTTCATAACAACTGCTCCGACTGCCAGCTGGCCTTCATAACACTCACTGCCTGCTTCGCACTGGATTAATGCAGCAAGAAGTGTTACTTCATCACAGTTTGCTGCTACAGATGCATTCTGTGTTACCATGGTTGTTGTAGTCTGTGCAGCTTTCTTTGCTGCCTCTTCTGCAGCCTTCTCTTCCAATGCAGCTCTTTCTTCTTCCATGGAAACTGCTGATGCTACATTTAAGGATACGGTTACATAATCTGCAGATACAAATGCAGTGGAATTCTTTAAGCTGACTGCGACCCATCCTTCCGGAGATTCTGTCTGTGTATCAACTACAAGCTTATCTCCTTCTGATGCTGCCTTGATAACAGATGCATCCGGATTTGCTTCACTGCGGACACGAAGACCACCGGTGGTTACGGTTGCTACGGTGTCACATACGGTCTGTGCATAAGCATATGCTTCCTGACCTGCCACACAATATTCGCTCTTTACATATCCGTCTACAGAACCGGATGTAATATGATACCAGCCATCTAATGTCTCTACGATATCAGCTGCTGCACCTTTATATAATTTTCCAATTACTTCAGACTCTCCATCTGCGGAGCTTCTTATATATAAGAAATCATCCACATTTGCCATAAGCTTACTGTTCCATGCCTGCTGCTCCTCACTAAGCTGAGGCTCCTCTTCCTGTGCTTCTGCAACAACCACTACATCTGCACGTTCAATGGATGCCTGCTCGGTTGCCGCGTCTCCCAATGATGCCAATTCTTCTATAATGCCGGCGGAGCCACCTGCCTGTACATCTGCCACAGCTTTTGTTTCCTGCTGCGGTTCTGGTACATTTTCTACTGGTGCTGTCTGCATAACTGCTGTGACTGCTGTGACAACGGTAAGCATCACTGCTATAATTGTGCTCTCAATCACTCTTTTTCTTAAATTCATTTTGACCTCCATAACATATACCTTGTTTTTCTTTTTTAAGGATTATTAACAAGTATATGTCATTTTATTCATTTTTATTACATTTATTACAAATTTGTTACATCACGGATTATAACAAAAGTAATTTTTAATTTGTCAAGTTTCTGTACTTTTTATCCAATTCATGATATAATTTCCTAATAATAATTACGCAAAATCACAAGAAAAGATTTCGTCTTTTTCGTAATGGTTATCAAGGAGGATGTATTTTTATGAAGGAACGTAAGCAAAAAGATTCTGCTTTGAAGCAGAATCCAGTAAAGGCTCCAAAGCCTGTGAAAGCGCAGAAAGTGCAGAAAGCACCAAAAGCGCCTAAGGAGAAGAAGGCGAAGAAGGAGAAAAAGGCCGGACTTCACTCCATGCGCTTTAATGTTGTACAGTTAGTTCTGCTGAGTATTATCATCAGTGTTGCTTCTCTTCTGATTATGATTATACCGGTTGCGGATAATGCAATTTCCACTCTGGCTGAAAGCTATATGCGTGATGTCTGTGATACCTGCGGATTAAATGTTGATGCTGCCCTGAACCGGAGCGGTAACATTATTTTAAATCAGGCATATCTTGAAACTCTGATCGGTGATGTCCGTATCAATAATCTGGATTCCAGTTACGCCTATGTGGTTGGTTCAGATGGAACCATGATTTACCATCCGGATGAAAGTAAAGTCGGACAACCTGTAGAAAATGCCGCTATTAAACAGGTGGTAGCTGATTTGGAAGCAGGTAAAGAACAGCAGAAGGGTATGGCAATCTATGAATTCAGAGGTGCTGAAAAATATGCGGCTTACTATGTTACTTCTAATAAAGCAGCTATTTTGGTCATTACCGCTGACCGTGGAGATATTTTAAGTGCTAAGGATGCAATTTATGCCCGCGCCGGTGGTGCCGCAATTGTTATCTTTATTGTACTGGGAATCATTTCTTTCCTTATTGCAAGTAAAATGACCCGTCCGATTGTAGAGATTACCAATGTTATCAAACGTTTCTCTTCCCTGAACTTTGCGGAAAGCCCGACTACTATCCGCATCAGCAAACGTAAAGATGAAACCGGGCAGATGGCAAGAGCTATCGGAGATTTACGTGAGAAGTTAGTTACAATTGTTTCACAGATTAAGTCCCAGAGTGAACTGCTTTACAATGCATCTACTGAACTGGATACCAATGCATCCCACACAACATCAACCGTAGGAAATGTAGAAACTGCAGTAAATGAAATTGCTACCGGAGCTACCAACCAGGCTTCCGAAACCCAGAAAGCTACCGATGATATCGTTAATATGGGTAACATGATTGAACATACCAACAGTCAGGTTGAAAATCTTACAAGCACTGCTAACCTGATGCGTGAATCCAGCGAAGAAGCTGCTGCCACCCTGAAAGAGCTGGACAACATCAACCAGCAGGCAATTGCTTCTATTGATGTTATTTATGAACAGACCAATATAACTAATATCTCTGCCCTGAAGATTAAAGAGGCTACAACTTTGATTTCTTCCATCGCAGAAGAAACAAACCTGCTTTCCTTAAATGCTTCTATCGAAGCAGCCCGTGCTGGTGAGGCAGGACGTGGATTTGCCGTTGTTGCATCGCAGATTCAGAAACTGGCTGACCAGTCCAATGAATCTGCAAACCAGATTGACCAGATTATCCATGCTTTGATTGAAGATTCTGAAAAAGCAGTTAAGACCATGGATGAGGTTAAAACTATTATGAACCTGCAGAGCGAAAACGTACATAAGACCGGTCAGGTATTCGAACAGGTTCGTGATGGAATCAGTTCTTCTATCAGTGGCGTAGGCGAGATTGCTACCAAAACAACACAGCTTGATAAAGCCCGTGGAGATGTTGTGGATGTCGTACAGAATCTTACCGCAATTGCCCAGCAGAATGCAGCAAGTACCGAAGAAACTTCCGCTTCCGTTATGGAAGTCAGCAATGTTATGCAGGAAATCATGGAAAATGCAAATCGTCTGAAAGAGATTGCTTCCATCCTGGAAGAAAATATGAATTCATTTACTTTATAATATGCATAACAAAGAATGTGCCTTGGCACATTCTCGCGGAGCGTTTTTTACTTTACAGGAAAGCAATTTCCTGTAAAGCATAGAAAGAACTCCACCCGGCTGGATATTCCAATCGGATGGAGTTCTTTTTTTGCTGTAATGCAAGGACTGATTCAAATTTAAATGATTCCATCTTACCCTGCTTCAGCAGTTTTTATAAACGTTTCATTAATGTTTCTCTTGCTTCTTCATAACCTGGTTTTCCAAGTAATGCGAACATGTTCTTCTTGTAGCTTTCTACACCTGGCTGGTTAAATGGATTTACTCCAAGCAGGTATCCGCTGACACCACATGCAAACTCGAAGAAGTAGAATAATTCTCCTAAATAGAATTCGTTCTGTTCTGGAATCTTTACCATGAAGTTTGGAACCTGACCATCGGTATGTGCAAGAATGGTTCCGTTCATTGCACTCTTATTTACAAAGTCCATATCTTTTCCAGCAAGATAATTTAATCCGTCTAAGTCAACCGGTTCTTCCTGAATTGTGATATTGTGCTTCGGAGTCTCAACGTTCATAACAGTCTCAAACATAATTCTGGAACCATCCTGAATGAACTGTCCCATAGAATGTAAGTCTGTTGTTAAATCTACAGATGCCGGGAAGATACCCTTCTGGTCTTTTCCTTCACTCTCTCCGAATAACTGTTTCCACCATTCAGATACATAATGAAGACTTGGCTCGTAGTTGCAAAGAATTTCTACTGCTTTGCCTTTTCTTAATAAAATGTTACGAACTGCTGCATACTGTAATGCATCATTCTCTGTGAAATCCTGCTCTAAAGCAAGTTTTCTTCCTTCTGCAGCTCCATCCATTAATTTCTGGATATCTGCACCACTTACTGCGATTGGAAGAAGTCCTACAGCGGTAAGTACGGAGAAACGTCCTCCGACATCATCCGGTACTACAAATGTCTCATATCCTTCTTCATCTGCAAGATGTTTTAATGCTCCCTTTGCTTTATCTGTGGTTGCATAAATTCTCTTTGCAGCTTCTTCTTTACCATATTTCTTCTCTAACTTTTCTTTGAAGATACGGAAAGCGATTGCAGGCTCAGTTGTTGTTCCTGATTTTGAAATAATATTTACGGAGAAATCACGGTCTCCTACTACATCAAGCAGTCCCTGTAAGTAGCTTCCGCTGATGCTGTTTCCTGCATAATAAATCTCAGGAGTCTTACGAACTTCCTTAGAAACATTATTATAAAATCCATGTCTTAAGAATTCGATTGCGGCTCTTGCACCAAGGTAAGAACCACCGATTCCGATTACTACTAACACTTCAGAATCAGACTGAATCTTAGCTGCTGCTTTCTGAATTCTTGCGAACTCTTCCTTATCATAATCTACCGGAAGATCCAGCCAGCCCAAGAAATCATTTCCGGCTCCGGTTTTATCCAATAACTCTTTTTTTGCATTGTCTACAAGTTTGCTCATATAGCCAACTTCTTCTTCACTGATGAAGGAAGCTGCCTTTGAGTAATCAAATGTTACTTTACTCATTTCAAATTCACTCCTTTGTTTTTTCTATACACAATTCCCTAATTATGAATAAAATTTCATTAGAGTTTATTTTATCAAACCTATATGCATTTATCAAGGAAAAATTTCCTTCAAAACAGCATTAAATACCGCTTCTTCCTGCTGTTTTCTCTTCTTTTCAATAGAATCCCGCATCTGTTCTTCCTGTCTCGATACCAATGGTTCTTCTTTTCCACTGTCTTCAGTTAATATGACATTCAGATAATCTTCTACTTTTCCCTGTATCATTTGTAATCTGCGGTCTGTCCGGTTCACTTTAACCAGAACCTGCAGAATTATTATCATTTGTAAGAGCATTCCTGCCAGAATTATGTAATTTGCATATTCATACACCAAATTCATGAAAGCTCCCATTCTTATAACCTCTTTTCCTTTTTCTTTCTATTATAAAAAGGAACATTCCATTTGAAAAGAGGACAACGCCGTGTTTTCGCCGCATCTTTTTCCATTTTTCCCTTTGTTTCTGCGGTCTTCTACAAAAGCTGCTGATATTCTTCCCCATCCAACATATAGCCGGAAAGGCAGTAGCCATATTCTTCATTTACGCTGATAATCCGGTTATAGGACCCAGCCAGCAGAATATCTTTTAGTATCTTCGTATCCATTCGCTCATTGATATTTCCAACCCAATAACGGATACCTTCTCCTTCAAATTTCCACGGAAATTCCGGATTCCATTTTGACACATCGTCATTGCCGGGAATCGATACAATCCGTACCGTCTTTCCATAGCCCCGATAACGTTTTAAAATCTCTTCCATATTTTTGTGCATATCAATATTTCCCAAAAACAGTACGCCCATTCGAAGGGTTCTGCTCTCCCTGGTAAACTGGTTCCGGAGCATTCCATAATCATTTCGCTGGATACATTTTAACATGCATACCGTTCTGCCGGCATCCAGATACGGAGAACAATGATTTTCTCTGCCAAAAGACTGTTCATACATGGCACCATTGATTTTACTTCCGCTTTCTTTTACCTGACCCGGACCTGCATACATAATAACTGCTGCAAATGCTTCCAAACCGTAAGTCTTCTTATATGCCTCTAATAACCGTTGCATTCCCGCCTGATACTGTATATTTTCCGGATGACGAAGTGCCCTGTCATAGCCTTCTTTCGTATAATATCTTCTGGTAAACTGATATAGTTCCATTACATTCATTCCATATGCAGAAAAATAAAATACCCACTTATTTTTAATGATGCATCCGGCCTTGACCACCGGAATGTATTCCCGTTCCATAATCTTTATCGTTTCTAAATCCTCTGCATCTGCCAGTTCGAAATAATTTCCTTTTCTGGCATTCTGCACTGCGTCCAGGGAACAGGGCGGACAATTTCCATATAATAAATAGACATTTTCCACCCCCATATTCTTTAATGCATGGTAAGGATGCCGGATGAGGCAGGAAAATTCTAATCGTTTTTCCGGTGACATTTCCGGCCCCAATATCCATTGTTCCGGTAATGCCTTCTCTTCCATATCCTGTTCCTCCGATATCCACTGCTCCACCAGCATCCGGTGAATCGGTGCTACATAAGGCATAATCACCGTCTGAATCGTCGTATTTTGCAATAGTGCATACAATATGCCAAGACAGTCCCTCGTATATTCTCCTACTACCACAAGATCTATCGGTGCACCGGCCAGTCTTCTGATGGTTCTTTTGTCCAAGATACCGATGCCTGTTATATCATTTGTTCTACTGCTGTCTTTACTGCTTACACCGTCGTTTATGTTACTGTTCGTAGGATTTCCGGATAAGTATACATAATTCACACTGCAGTCATTCTCCTCGTTATAGATACTGCCTGCCTGAATCATTCCATTTTCCACATTTTCAAATAAGTACCGATAATACAATGCTTTCATTTTCACATACCCCCCGCTTTATTTTCTGGTATTTTTACGATTGTATAAGGTTTTAAATAGAGTTGACTTTTTTTACCAAGAGTATAATATATTATTCAGCAAATCATTTTACATTGTAAGTAATCTGATATTAAAGAAAGGATTCTTTTCATGAAAAAAATCGTTTTAACAGGCGGTGGTACCGCCGGTCATGTAACTCCAAACATTGCTCTTTTTCCTGCTTTAAAAGAGGCTGGTTATGAAATCTCTTATATCGGTTCCTATGCCGGCATGGAAAAACAGTTAATTGAAGAACAGAACATTCCTTATTATGGAATTTCCTCAGGAAAACTCCGTCGTTATAAGGATCTCCGTAATCTCACAGATCCATTCCGTGTGATCAAAGGCTACGCACAGTCTGTATCTCTTTTAAGAAAAATCAAACCGGACGTTGTCTTTTCGAAAGGTGGATTCGTTTCCGTTCCTGTCGTTCTCGCAGCGAAACGCCTCCGTATTCCTGCTATTATTCATGAATCCGATATGACACCTGGTCTTGCTAATAAAATTGCAATTCCAGCCGCCTGCAAGGTCTGCTGTAATTTCCCGGAAACTATAGACTATCTTCCAAAGGATAAGGCAGTTCTTACCGGTTCTCCAATCCGCCAGGAACTTTTAAGCGGCGACAAAGAACAGGCTGCCAGACTTTGTGGTTTTACCATGGATAAACCGGTT
Organism: Roseburia sp. AF42-8; assembly: GCF_003435965.1. Taxonomy (NCBI): domain Bacteria; kingdom Bacillati; phylum Bacillota; class Clostridia; order Lachnospirales; family Lachnospiraceae; genus Roseburia; species Roseburia sp. AF42-8. Next base: position 13,902 of record NZ_QTVB01000009.1, on the reverse strand, counting down.
ATCTTAGTAGTCGGTGGAAGCAGCGGTTCCAAATTTATTAATGATGCGGTACGTGGTCTCTTAGATGACCTGCTTGCCAACTATCAGATTATCCATCTCTGTGGGAAAGGAAATATAGATAAATTATATAACAACCGTTCCGGCTATGTCCAGTTTGAATATGCCGGGAAAGAACTTCGGGATATGTTTGCTTTAAGCTCTCTTGTCATTTCCCGTGCCGGTGCAAATGCAATCTGTGAATTGCTTGCTCTTCACAAGCCAAATATTCTGATTCCACTGTCTGCTGCTGCAAGCCGTGGTGACCAGATTTTAAATGCCCGCTCTTTTGAAAAACAAGGGTATAGCTATGTAATTGAAGAAGAGAATCTGACCAAAGAAACCTTAGATGCTGCCATTAAGAAAGTCATGACAGAAAAGAAGACTTATATTTCTAATATGAAGTCCAGCCAGCAGTTAGATTCTATTCATACTATTCTTAAGCTCATTGAAGAAGCCAGTGAGAAAAAGAAGAAGAAAGCATAAGTGCAAAAGGTGTAAAGTCCTGATTCTATATAAGACTTTACACCTTTATTTTTCTTTTTTATTTTACTTTTATCATATCCAGAATTTCTTTCATTTCATCATCAGAAAGCTCTAATGGAGTATATTTTAAAATATCATCATTCTTGTCTCCCTTGTATCTTGGAATCAGATGCATATGGAAATGAAATACTGTCTGTCCTGCAGTCTCTTCATTGTTCTGAAGTAAATTAAATCCATCACAGTTTAATTTTTCTTTCATATGAACTGCCATTTTCTTAGCAAGCTTCATTGCTTTTGCTGCTACTTCCTCATCCATTTCATAAAGATTTGCAAAGTGGTCTTTGGGAATAATTAAGGAATGTCCCTTTGTTGCAGGATTGGCATCCATAATGACACGGAATGTATCATCCTCATATACGGTATTTGTCGGAATATCGCCTGCTGCCAGTTTACAAAAAATACAATTATCGTCTTTCATGGTTACTCCTTCTTTCTATTCAAAAATAAAAATCTGATCTAAGGTACGCAATGTCTTAAAGTTTCCTTTTGCGGTCATCTCACCGGTCATAAATGCTCTCTGGAATGTCATTCTGCCAGCTAAAATATTATTCATGACTTCTCCCGTAAGTTTCGCATATACATCTACATTTTCCTGTTGTCCATAATAGCAGTTTAACTCTTCTCCTGCTACTTCGACTACCAATGGTTTCTTTTTCTCTTCAATCATAAAGAGATAGTTCGCCGTGAAATCCCCCTGTGGCACAAAATGGCTTTCTAATTCTGTAATATATTCTGTCTGCGTGTCATTCTGCTGTACACTTAACTTATCCTTAAACATGGACGCTAATTCTTCAATATCTTCTTTCTGTTTCTTTACGTAAGAATCATCTGCCACGTACTGTGATAACTGCTCACTCTCCTGTGGTGTTAAATCCATCTGCTGTGTCCGCAGGATGGTTCTGGTTACCGCCTGATTAGAAGTCGGCAGACTCTTCTGTTTCTGAGAAATTGTACGATAAAGATTTTCTGCTTTTTTCTCAATAATCAGGGAATAGTCATGATTCATTTCAAAGCTTACCAGATCATCTACATAGCCACACATTCCACTGCACGGCAGACCGCCTAAAATTTCCCATGCATTGGACAATGTCAGTTCCCCTTCACGTTCTCCATACGTGGTTGACATAACGATTGGCTGCATATAGGTTGTCTTAATCTTTTCCTTGTCTCCGTAAAGCCAGCAGGAGTCCAAAAACTGCTGCATATAACCACCAATTCCAAGCCACTCTACTGTCGTTGCCAGAATGATTCCATCTGCATCCTTTAAGGTCTGCGGCAACGTAGAGATGCTATTCTTGTGCTCGTATATATTATATCGTTCCACACTGACACGAAGCTCTTTTAAAACTTCTTCCATTTTCCCGATTACATATAAAGTAGGATCATCCAGAAGTCCTCTACCACCGTAATATATATTTACTTTCATTTCTGCCTCCGTATCTTAAGTTTTTCATCTTACTTCATTCAATCATATATCAACAGTATATAAATTTTCCGGAATAAAATCAATCCTTTCTGCGATATAGAAGCAGTGACAGGAAAAATCCGCTAATCAGTCCGCCTACATGACACCAGTTGTCCACTCCGGTACTGGTAAATCCATAATATAGGCTCAATGCAATCATAATTACAATTCCTCTGATATTCAGTTCTTCTACCCTTCCTCTGTTGGCAATTATTACCCAGAGTAAAGCTCCAAATACACCAAAAATGGCACCTGAGGCACCTGCTGACACCGTCAGGGTTCCTTTGCCCTGTGTTACCAGAAGTGAAAGCAGATTACCGCACAATCCTGCGCCAAAATAAATGATAAGATAGCGCCACTTTCCTATCAGACGTTCCAGTCTGTCTCCAGTCCAGAATAATACAATCATATTATTTGCAAGATGTGCCAGTCCAAAATGTAAAAACATGGCCGTAAACAGTCTCCACCATTCTCCCTGTCCAAATACATCCGGCAGAAATACTGCTCCATGTTGTTCCATAAAAGCTGCAGATTCCGTATCGCCAAGTACGCTCAATGACAGAAATACTATGATATTTATCAAAACAATGCCGGCGTTACACCAGGACGGATACTGTTTTATCCTCTGCCACAAAGTAAGACCTCGCTTCTCTTCTGTTCTACGGTAATTATCCGTCTGTGCATACCCCTGTGAAGCATAACCTCTTTGCCTTCCACCACCGGATATCTGTTCCTGTAATGTATCTCTTAATCCATAGAAATCTCCCGGCTGGTTTTCAAAAATCATAAGCTGCCCTGTCTGCTCATTAATAAGCCAGACATTCCGACAGCTGCCACAGAGCATACGTGCCTGTCCTATATCATCTGCAACCAGTAACGTCAGTAACTCCACCTGATAGATTGCCATATTCTGTTCACAGCCCGGAATCCTTCCTTCCGGATGAAGAAACAGCTCCTGCAGTTTTGTCTGAATTGCCTGCAATTTTTCTGTTTCCAGTACAAATCCCGGATGCATAAATATTCCAGCAACCACCTGTGCCCTTCCTTCTGTAAATCTATAGTATACCCCAACCTCTTCCGGTGACACTTTGATAAAGGAATATCCCCGCTCTTTTAAACATGCATCTATTTTCTGAATCAATATAACTTATCCTTCTTCCAGTCTTTTATGAATCTGACAATAACACTTTCAAAAGACACTGTCAACGAAGGAAATATAACCTTTTTCTTAAAGAAATGTAAACCGCTCACGTCCCAGCTGAATCACATCATTCATGCATAACTGCTCCTTCTCACGATATGCCAGCATTTTCCCATTGAGCCATGTTCCGTTCATGGAATTTAAATCTTCCACATAATAATCCTCTTTCTCTCTGGTAATGCGGGCATGCATGCGGCTGACTCCCTGTATACATACATTTCCGTCCGCCTGCTCACTGCTACCTATGATAAAAGGAAAATACTCCATCCGGATATTCGAAATATCCTCTTTTCCATCGTAACGCAGAACTCCTTCCGGAGCCCGCTCCGTTCCAAGATAAACGGTCGGATTTTCCTCCTGCATTTCTTTGTAATCCATAGGTGTACACACGATTGGTTCCTCCTCCTTCTCATGATTTATCTTTCCTGTTAAGAATGCCGGAATCCGGCTGATTGCAGCAATGCACTCCTGCAATTTTTCTTCCATTGCCATATTCCAGCCACGGCTTTGAGCATCCTTCTTATAATATTCATCATCCTTTTCAATTGTATCTATCTCATATTTTTTCCAATACCCCTTCTTTTTCTTTGCAGTTGGCTTTTCCTCCACAGCTGCATCTTTCTTTTCCTGCTCCCATGGCATAATGCCCTTCTGCAATGCCTCTACCTTTTTAGATGAAACAGATTTCTGCCGGACCGGTACATAATCCTCTACATCCTGCTGCCGGTACTGATATAATATCCTTAGGATTTCACCCAAAGAAAATCCTTCTTCTGTTGATTTCTGATATGCCTCATAAGATGCAAGAACCATCTGTTCATCTTCATGATTAATCTTTGCCAGAAGATATTCCATCAGCTTTCGGAATCCTTCTGTAACAGGTTCCTGTCTGCCGGGGCAATAGGTGAAATAGAACTTCTTGGTTCCATTCTCAAGATAAATACTCTCCGGGTCTAATAGAATTCCCTCTTCCTCCAAAAGATATGGCCGGATTTCCTGACAGATTCCCAATAAAGTTTCTAACATTTTTGCAAACATATCTATGGCAAAATCACTGCTCTCCAAAACATGATCCAAAGAACGTTTTCCGGTAATTTCATATCGAAACTGTGTCTCCCCTTCTGAAACTACCGGTTCAAACTGCAATAAATTATGAATATGATTCTGCCGGCACATATGAATCTGATATCCGGAATACGCGGGATCTGATGTAATAAACATATAACTCTGATTCAGATTTCTCTTATAACATATCTCCAATATAAATTTCCTCCATACATTCTATTTTGTTCTTGCTGCTTTCTTCTGCCGCCATCTTTACCCTGTCATGCAGTTCGTAACTGACTACAATCAGGGTACAGAATATTGCCAATATCATTGGCACTATAACTGCCGCCTCTATGGTATAAGAAGCCGGCAGATAACATTTCTTTTTCCATTGTCTTATAAAATCAACAGAATGAGATATGCTGCCAGCAGAAACGGAATAAAAGGAATGGTGTCTTTTCGTCTTTTTCTGTGCATGAACAGCAATACCAGTGCATACAGAGAGGATAGGAAAAGTCCCGTCAAAAGCAGACGCATGGTATTGATTCCTCCAATGTAAATTCCCGCTACACAAAGTACCAGTCCATCGCCAATTCCAATAATTCCACCAGACACCAGTGACAAAATAATAACTGCTGCCCCGACGGCAATCCCTCCTAACATGCTGTATAATGACTGGTTTCTCTGCCAGAGATGCAGTAAAATCCCACCAATGCCAAAACACAATACTCTTATGCTTTGTATTTCTTTTTTCGGATATCTTCGATGGAACATATCCCCAACATTCCAAGTACAGAACATATCGTCACCATCCCCTTATCTCCTTATTATTCGTTATTTGCTATCTACTACTTACTGCTTATAACCTGCTATCTGCCGTTTCTTTATCTGATACGTTTATTCCCTCAGGAAGCTTTTCTCTTTTCACATTTTCCGCAAGATGAATGATTTCCCGCTTCTTCCAGCAAAATACGGTATACGGTACGCTTTAACCCACTGCAGGAAAGACTATTGTGCACTGCCTCTCCATATTCTGTTACAAATACTGTTTTGGTATCTTTCTTTCCTATGCGGCATTTTTCGCAATCTTTATATTTCGCCCCGGAATCATTCCGTAATCCGGATACCGTCTCTTCCGGCACTGCCAGAATGCTCAAATCCAAATAGGTACAGTCCGAAAACCAGTGATAGGATTTCCCTGTCTCTGTAATATAGACATAAGTTCCATCTTCATTTCCACTGCCTGTATAACCAATCCATTTATGCACTTTTGCCCGCTGATCCATGTCATAAGAAAATAGTCCCAATAACTGTAATGGATTTTCAATCCGATAAGATACACATAAATCAATATCATTTCCCATTAATTCAGAACGCCAAAAAGAGAATCCCTTTTCTTCCCCTTCCACATAAATTACCGGTGCTTTCAGTTCTTCTAATTTTCTTTGAAATATGATTTTTGCTTCTGCAATTGGCACAACAGATTCCAGCCCGCTTTCATGTGTCATATGTGCATGAATGGCACTTTTTCTGGCAGCATATTGCAAGGCATATTCCACATCCTGCTGTAATTCCAATACCCGGAAAAGAAAGATTACCGATAGTATACAGATTACAAACAGTGGCAATGCGATAGCTGCTTCTATTGTCATAGACGCCGTTGTGGAGGCACATAAAGGTGTCTCTTTTCTGTTCGTAGAATTGCTATACAATAGATTTGTATTATCTGGGTTAGAGAGAGTTTTTTTATATTGATTTTTTATTTGAATTCTGAGAAGAGACACCTTTATGCACCCCCTTTCTTCTTTTGTTAATAAACATAGGAAAATGAATTTTTTTCCTGAAAATGATAATCTCCTTTGAAGCCTTCGCCACTTCCAAACCACCCGAAGAACAATGGTTTTGACAGATAACTGCACTGTATTTCCATACTACCAATCATGCAGTCCATCCGAAAATTCTCCCGGTCCGGCAGCAGCCTGACATTCTGCTCCATCAGATTCATTGCCCGATAGGTAAGCTTCTCCTGTCCGGTAAGATATAATAAAATTCTTAAATAATCCCCATAACTTAAACCACTTTCACTGGTCTTACTTTCCTCTTCTTTTGCAAAGGATTCCGACAATGCTCCAACGTCTAATGTCCACTCGGCATTTCCTTTTAAAAAAGGAACCTTGCCACCCTTTAAAAGCGTTTTTACATCTTTTATGCTTTCTGAAAATGCCCATGCCACAAGAATTCCTTCTTCTACCACCTTGACTACCGCCGGATTAGCTGTCCAGCCCGCAGTTACAAGTGCTATGGTATTCGCCAATGCCGTTTTCTCGGCATCCCCTTTCAAATAAATATAGTTTGCCACCTCACGAATCGCCAGCATGCGTTCTGCAACGCCAGCAAGGTTTGCCACATCAGAATCTTTCCCTGCAATGAGATATTCCATCTCATATTGCAACACTTCCGACTCACTCTGATTTCGGTAATCACTAAACTGCTTCAATAAATATTCCCGGAAGAAAAGTCCCGTTGTCATATCCTCCTGCTGTGCCTGCCCATTTCCTGTAAAACAGGTTCTCTTTGCAATATCATCGGATAAATCAATGGTCTGTGTCGATACCGCTGATACATCTTCTACCACCAGTGACAGGATACTTTTATTCTTAAGTTCTTTTACATAATCCAGTGGATTCTCATTCTTCTGATTTGCGGCATTCCGTTTTGTGTTTCTTTCCAGCCCACTCTGTGTATCGGTCTCCTGAATAGCAGCTTCGAACTTCTTCTCGATGTCTTTATTGTCTTCCGTCAGTTCCTTTGCTTCTGTTGCCTTTTCATATAATTTTTCAATGGCCGCAATTCCCATGGTACGCTTTACATAATCTGCTGCCTGCCTTCGAAATTCAGCTCCCGCATCATCGGTTGCCATTGTATAATTCGTAATATAGCAGTTCTCTAACTGCATCTCATAAAGATTGGTATATGACATTTTTAAGAATCCCGGCTTCGCCCTAAGGTTCTCTTCTCCAAGTTCCTGCAATGACTGTTCCAGACTACTAAGTTCCGGCTCTCCTTTCCTGCCTGCCTCCAGGAAATAGAGATGATACTGCTCAAAAAGTGCGGTATCATACTCTGCCATTTTGGATTCCAGCAAAAGTTCCGTTTCCATTTTGCTCTGCGCCTCTAATCCATAGAGGCGTGCAGATTCCAGCAGAGTAAATACCAGACTTAAAATCATCGTCAATGCAAGGCTTAAGAACAATGTAATACTCCCTTTTTCCCTTGCTCTTTCCATTTTCTACAAAGAACCGGTCCGCTGGGTAATTGTCGAAAAGATACTGTTTAAAAGAACCGTCAGTTTTGATTTAAAAATAACAATCAGTCCAATCAGAACCACCAGAATCAGAACCACTTCCACAACACCTACTCCATCTTCCTCTTTTAAAAACCGGGTCAGACTTCCTTTTATTCTTTTTACAACGTTCATTGGATTTGTTCGTTTTACATTTACTACATCTTTCATGTTCCTTCCTCCTTTATTTACCTATTGTTTTAGTTACCTGTTATCTCCTTACAGCCGAAGCCTGCCACCGACAGCTTCTTACGGCTGCCTGGTACTTATATGTGCATGGTCATACATGCAGGCACAACAAGAATGACCATAATCACCACCATCATCATTAGCATGGGAAACAATAATTTTGTTCCTGCTTCCTCTCCCAGTCGCTGCGCCATAGTCTTTCGCTGGGAAAATGCATCCTCTGATTCTTTTGCAAGAATTCTGCCGATTCCTACCGTTCCCTTCTTGAGATTCTGTGTCAGAATAGATGCAAACCTGCGATAGGATGCCAGCCCGCATCGTTCTCCAAACCGCTCATATGCCAGGCTTTCCCCCATTCCATCCTCTAATTCTCTTCTGGTAAGCAGCATTTCCTCGTAACCGGCACGTTTTGGCAGTCTTTGCTTCTTCTGCTTACTCTCATATGTATCTGTCAGCTTCTTCCACGCCTGACGCAATGACATACCGGCTTCTAATAATAATCCCAATCGACTAACCATTTCCGGATAATCTTTTACCAATTCCTCTTCCCAACGTTTTTTTGCATCCTGTTGTTCCTTTTTCCCACTCCATAGAATCACTACTGCTGCAAATATCCCCAGGAAGAGAAAAATAACCAACGGCTTCTCGGTTTCTTCTTCCCAGCGAAGTGCTACACCATCCATATTCTGTGGCAGCTCCACTTCTTTTTCTTCTGCATTTTGATTATAAAGATATTGTTCTATCTTTTTCCCCAGATTGGTTTCATTCTGGTTTTCTGAAGGATAAAGACAGATGGGAAAGGAATACTCTGCCTGATTTTTTCCATTCGACAAAATTGCGGTAGCATTCACCACCTGCCCCGACAAAAGATTTTCTTCCTCTATATTTCCCTGTAAATCAATCCAGATATCCGGTTCTAACTTCCATTCCACGGAAATGAGACCATTTTTAACACGTTCGCATAAAACCACCTGTCCACTAACATGGTCTGCCTGCTGCCCGTTTCGAAATACTTCTTCTGCTTCTTTTTCTGCCTCCGGCAATATCTCTTTCCATTCCGCTGCTGTTAAAGTGCGTTCCTGTAGATTTAATACAATCTGCCCTTTTTCCCCGCTATCTTCTTCTATATAATTTAAGGATTCCTGATAGTCTCCTTCCCCCGGTTCATTTCTTATTAAACGGTTCTCCTTAAAATGAGATTCCTGCTTTTGCATCCACTCCGCTGCAATTCCCAGTAAAACTGCTGCCAGAAGTACCAGAATTGCCAGCTTTTTCTTTTGCTTCTTCATTTGCTTTAACATATACTTTCTCCAATACGTCTTACGATTTTCTCTGACCAAAGATATGCCAGTCCATAGAGAATAAGACACCCTGTCATAATCAGCACCCCCGCCACATTCCCATACAATGCTTCCAAAAAGCTTCCCGATGTCACATTGACAAATGCCAGTATAAATAAGGGAATTACATTCATTACCTTCTGTTCCATCTTCCTTGCTGTCAATGCTGTCTCTATGGTTTCCTGCAATTCCATCCGCTCTGCCATCTGCCGAACTGTATTTCCCATAATTGCAGTAAAATCCCCGCCGCTCCGCTTGGCATAAGAAAAAATTCCCGCAAACTGCTCTACATCCTCTATCCGGCTCCGCTCTGCAAAATCCTCTAACAGCTGCTCCAATGGCACATTACAGTCCATCTGGTGTATCATCTGGCGCATTTCCACCGCCATATCACTTTCCATGCCATACTGCTGTATCACATCTTTTTTTGCTTCCCGCCACGCATTTTCAATGGAATATCCTGCCCGCATTGCTCCTGCTGCCGATAGCAGTGCATCCTTAAACTGAAGCTTTAAATCATTCTGGCGCTGTATCTTAGCAGAATTCCTTTTGTTTCGAAGAAATACTGGACATAAACCAAATCCTGCAAGAAGTGCCAGAGTGGACTGATAAAATAGCCAGCCTATCAGAATATCCAGCAGCAGAAATTCTCCAACATATAATAAAAACTGTCTTTTCTTAAAATGATATTGACGATAATCCGGCAGCCTGTAATTTTTCCTGATAGAGAAGTTCTCCTTTCTTCTCCCAGATTCCGCCGATGCTTCCCTGTTCTTTTTTCTCCCGGAACCGGAAGAGCTCGTGTAAACATACCTTGTCATTTTCTACCCCCTTCACTTCTACAACCTGCAGCAATTTTCTGCTGCCATCCCGGATTCTGCCAAGTTGTATGATAATATCAATGGCCGATGCTATCTGGCTCTGGATTGCTGCCAGCGGCATATCCATTCCCATCAGCACCATCGTCTCAAGGCGGCTTACCATATCCATTGCCGAATTGGCATGTCCGGTACTCAGGCTGCCGGAGTGTCCGGTATTCAGTGCCTTTATATGGACTCCCTATGTTCCCATCATGCAGAAATACAATATCTGTACTTAATACACAATGTATATAACGTTATTATCTTGCCATTTCACAGTTGCAAAAAGAAAAGAGAACCTTTCACAGCCCTCTTTCATATCGACTTTCTCATTCATTTATCATACTCAACAGTTTGTCAACCAATGTCTCTAAACTTTTTCCCAAAAATGGGACAAAGTCTGGTATTGCACCAAATGCCATCCCAATTATTATCATTCGACCACATTCTCTTGCAGATTCCAATGCAAATCCATAGCTCAAAACACCTGTCAGAATAAATATAATTGATAAAAAGTAAAGAAAAATATTTCCCAACATCATAGGAATTTTTAATAACCAGCAAATCAATGTCATTACTACAAGAATCAAACACAAAAACACTTTTATTATGTACTTAACCAACATTTTTAATCCCTCACTTTTTTATCTTTCCGGACAGCAAGAATCCTGCCATCCGGACTTCCATTTTTTTGCTATCCGGACTTCCACTTTTTTGCTATCCGGGCTGCAAAATTCTTGCTATCCAATACAGTTCATTATCCTTTCGTGTATATCATTTCCGTCAAAATCATCTCTTCTGCATCATGACAAATGGTATTCATCCTCCTAGTCCATTCCATGTTGTCCTGTCTTTTTAATTTCTCTGTAATTCCTTGTTTCTCCATCATCTGTTTTACTAATTGTTCTTCCCTATCCCTTGCTTCTGCATCAATCTGATTCAAATGCTCAACAAGTTTTCCTTGTAACAACAATATTTGATATTTTGCCCTTCTGTGTTCCTGTAAATAGCTTTTACGAAGCATCCCATATTTCCCATATGTTGGTTCAATATCTTTAAGTGCCAATTCCGGCAAATAATAATCACCACATAACATATAAGTAAGTCCATTTTTCTCATCGTAAATTTCGTTCTGCATAAAATATTCTCCTTTTCTTCCTATAATTGGTCGTACATCTTCAACAGTGTTCCCTTTTTCATTTGACTATATTTCACTTGTAATTCTTCATATTTTTTCTGTAGATTCTCATATTCGTTTTTCGGAACACTATCGGATAATTTCTGTTCTAAACTCTTAATCCGTGCTTCCTGTGCTTTTGCAATAGCATCGCTTTTAGGATTTCGCAATATCATTCCCTGTTGTTTTTCCTTCAATTCCATCATGACCTGTTTCACATTCGGATTATTATAGAAAAAACCTCTGGAAAGTCCTGTTAATTTTGTAAGTTCAGCAACTGAAATTTTTATATTTTTTCTATACATTGTTTCAATAGCTGTTATTGCTGTTTCCGTCATTTCCGCACTTTTTTCTTTTGCCAGTGCTACCATTTTATCGTGTTTCTGCATTTTCCTTTTCCCTCCTGTATTGTGCTAATAATTCATTCATTTCATCTCGTACAGCCTTTGTATCCTCCGCTAATGCTTCGTTTCTTAACCGCCGATAATGTGGTATGGTTCGTGTATCCTTATGCCCCAACAGCCTTGCAATGCTATCATCATCTAATTTCATTTCTGTAAGTTTTACTCCAAAAGTGTGTCTAAAACGATGTGTACGAAACTCAAAATAATTTCCATTATCATCCCTGATATCATTTTCATAAATCATGATATTTACATGATATTTCAGCATTGAATCTGTATATAATTTCCCATTATCTTGCAAAAAAATATATTCTGAATCTGGATGGTCCTTTTCTGAAACTTCTATTGCTTTTCTAATCACTTCTGCCAGCTGATCGCTGACTGGTCTTTTGTATTTCCTTGTTTTATGCTGGAGAATAGTTATAAAATAATGCCCAGATTTCTCAGATAAGCAATCCCTTCGCAAAGTCAACGTATCCTCTATTCTTGTACCGAGCATCTGATGTATTATTAGACATCTTCCTAACTGGGGCTTTAATTTTGTTAATGCACTATTAAATCTCCTGATTTCTGCATCTGAATACGCTTCTGGCAAAGCGTTGTCATATGCTCTGCAATCACTGGACAGAAAAAGATTGCATAAATTTTCTATTTCCAGTTCCCGCCCAATTTCATCCAGCAGATTATCCAAAACCGACAGTTCTGTTGTGTAACTGACTGATGTAAGACCGGTATCCGTTTTTATATAAACCAGATAATCTTCTATCATATCCCTGCTAATTTCTGTAAAATGCTTTACTTCTGGAAACCGATCATACATAAATCTAGCAAACCGACGGAATCCACACAATTCGCCTTTTATACTACCCATTGCTTTTGTCTGGCAGTGGCTATACAATATTCTCTTTATTATCTCTTTAAATTCTCTCTGCCTATCTCACGAAAATCTAATCTATATCTTCCACGAATCGGATTACTCCTTGGCACAATATCCAGCTTTCTCATATCCCATACATCTTTTTCATTTTCTGGAATATCTGCTGTTTTACACTTCACAACATACTCATAATACATTTTCAGAAAAGAAACCTGAGCGCTATTTTGTTGCTCAACATTCCGCCTATCCGGTCTATTTCTTCTAACGTACAGCGCCAATCCTTTTTTATATAAAAATGCTTTATAGCTTCTCTCCAGTTCTTCCCATTTTTTATCAGTAATGCTGCTACAGCTTGTACACTTCTCATTCAGAAATTCTTTCAACAGATCAAATCTGTAAATATCATTTACGGCTGTTGATAATGATAAACGTCTACATCTATCATCGATATACCCATAAATCTCATCCTGTATCTTTTCATTACGAATCTCTGATATGTAGTACACCCTGTTTTCCTTCCATTTCAGCCCAGCCAACTGTTTTTCTGTAGCTTGTTGATAACAGTCATAAGAAATCAAATTAATATTACCTTTCATCATCTTCTACTCCTTTCAATTTAAATGACTGATTTCTTGAAAAATATTTATCTTCAGCCGATACAATACGTTCCGGCATGAAATCAATGTACTGTTTTGTCATATTCTCACTTGAATGTCCCAGATAATCTCGTACCCCTTGTATAGAAACTCCATTTCCGTACATTGAAGTTGCAAGGTTATGTCTGTAATCGTGTGCTCTAAAGATATAATCTCCACAGGCAATCCCACGAGCCTTACACTCCCGAATCATCTGATTTGAAAATGTCTGTCCATTAAATGCACCACCTTTTTTATTTTTGAATAAATACTCCCCATTTTTTATTCCGTACTTTTTTTCATAATCGTTCACCAGTCCAACCAATAAACTCGGAACAGGAATGACTTTTTCCCTCCGCATTTTGCTTTGATATATGCGCATCCAATTCTCATTGCCTTGTGAATAAAAGGCTCCCGATTTTATTGTACAAACCTCGCTTTTCCTAATTCCTGTGCAAAACAAAATCAAATACATCAACTGTAAATGCTCTGGGAATGCCGGCAACTCCTTAATCAGATGAGCAATTGTTTTTTCTGGAACACTTCTTTCGTTGTGTTCTGGAAAACCTTTTTTTAAAAATCGTTCCGGATAAAACTTCAACACTTCAATATTTTTCATTTTCAAAAACTGTAGAAATGTATGTATATGAGTTATATATCGGTTAAACGTGGAATATTTAATATCGGACACATCCAAAATAGATACATAATCCGCTATATCTTGTATCTCCAGTTCAGTTACTTTCTTACTCTGTCCATCCAGATATTTTAAAAATTGTGAA
>NZ_QTVB01000089.1:0-3827 GCF_003435965.1 Roseburia sp. AF42-8 | reverse complement strand
TTATACCTATATTGGGTGCAATGCTTATTAGTATTGCGGCTATGGTAGCGTATGTAGTAGGTATTGAACCCAAATACCGCAAAAAGAAATAAATGGAAACTTTCAGTTTGATGGAGTAATAAATTCTAGTTTGCAGAACTAATAGAGAAGTAACATATAAAACAATAAATATGGTCAAAAAATCATCGACATCCGACCTACAGCACGTTATAATATAGTTAATCTAATAAGAAAACCAAGTGATCATTGTTACAAGCTGAATCGTAATGGTGGCCAACTGTGTGAACTCGATGGAACGGAATGGTTACATCCTCCGGGTGCTCCGAGCACCGGACGAGCACTGAAAGGTGCTTTACAGAGATGAAAACAGGCCTGACGAAGCATCACTCAGATTAGATTAAAAATTCTAGTCTGGGTGATTTTTTTCGTTCAGGGAAAAGGAGAAAATGTCATTGACATAAAAGACGGATAACAGAGATTCGGATATTTTTGTCAATCGGTAAGCTGCAGAGGAAGTTATCTATAGACAAGCCAGGATTATCACGTTAAGATATAGAAAAAGTAAGTAATACGAAAGAAGAAAACAGAATATGTAAAGGAGAAAATGAATGGAATACTCTGCAATTATCCATGATATGGACAAAAGATTCTGCTATGCAATAGATAAGGATTTATTTGTGATACGCATCCAGGTAAAAAGAGATGATATAAAGGAAATAATTCTTCATTATGAAGATAAGTATATACCAATGGAATGGAAGGATACGCGAAAGACAATTCCAATGAAGAAGGTTGCGACCTCACAGTTTCAGGATTATTATGAAGCGCAGATACAGATGCATTTGATATGTCTCCGTTATTTTTTTGAATTTACGGACATGCAGGGGGAAAAAGTATATTACGGCAATTATGAGTTTAGTAAGGAATGTATTACAAACAGAGACAGAATGTTTGACTGCCCGCAGAATCTACGGGAGGAAGAAATGTTTGTGGTGCCAAAGTGGGCAGAAAATAAGGTCGTATATCAGATTTTTCCGTCCCGTTTTGCATCATCACAGCCGGTAGACAAGGAAGTATGGTATAAAGCACCAGTTACGTCTATGGATAATCTGCATGGTGATCTCAGAGGAATTATAGAACATCTGGATTATATCCATAGTCTTGGAATTGATGTTTTATATATGACACCAATCTTTAAATCAAATTCAAGCCATAAATACGATACCATTGATTATTATCAGATTGATCCCTCATTTGGAACAGCAGAGGATCTTAAAGAGCTGGTACAAAAAGCACATGAATATGGAATGAAAGTGGTTATGGATGCGGTGTTTAACCATACAGGAAAGAAATTTTTTGCATTCGAAGATATTTTAGAAAAAGGAAATAAGTCTAAATATCTGGACTGGTATTTTATTGATGAATTTCCACTTAAAAGTGAAAGGGGAGAGATTCCAAATTTCAAATGCTTTGGTTATTATGGTGGAATGCCAAAATTAAATCTGAAAAATCCTGAAGTTGAAAAATTTATTACAGATGTTGCATGCTATTGGATCAGGGAATGCGATATAGACGGATGGAGAATGGATGTAGGAGATGAAATCAGTCATTTTTTCTGGAAGAATTTTAGAAAGGCAGTTAAGGCAGTAAAGAAAGATATGCTGATAATTGGAGAAATCTGGCATTATGCAGGAGATTTTCTTGAAGGAGATGAATGGGATACGGTCATGAATTATCCGTTTTATCTGAATATGATAGATCTGCTTGCAGATGAAAAGATTACGGTCAGCCAGTTTATACAGAATCTTGGATATTTGAAAGGACGCTTAAATAAGAAATGTTATCCTCTTATGTGGAATCTGATAGACAGCCATGATACAGCAAGATTTTTACATTTATGTAAGAATAATAAGAAAAAGCAGCATTTGGCAGCAGCTTTTCAATTGTTATTGCCGGGAATGCCAATGATTTATTATGGAGATGAGTATGCGATGCCGGGAGCAAACGATCCGGATTGCAGACGTGGCATGTACTGGGATGAAGAATACCAGGATAAAGAGATGTTTGAATGGTATAAACAGCTGTTGCAGGTTCGAAAAAAATATAAATGTATCGTAGAAGGTGAATTGATTGAGGCAATCACAAGGGATGAGGAAGAAACCATTGTTCTGATTAGAAAAAATGGTGAAGAAACTATGGCATTGATTTTTAACTGCAGCAGCAGTGAGAAGAGATTTAATGAGTATGAGGGAAAATATAATTTGCTTGGAGAAGAACTGTTTGACGGAAAAGTTGAGGGACTTGATGCCGTAGTAATAGTGCTTTAAAATAGTTACAGAGGAAGAAAATCATGTCAAAAGATGAATATTTAATTACAGATGCACCCCTTAAAGCACTGACTGTTTTTGCAATGCCAATGATTTTCGGAAGCTTTTTTCAACAAGTCTACAATATGGCTGATTCAATCATTGTGGGTCAGTTTGTTGGATCTTCTGCCCTTGCGGCTGTTGGTGCCTGTGCTGCCCTTACGAATGTATTCATTTGTATAGCACTTGGTGCAGGTGTAGGTGCAGGTGTACTTGTGAGCCGTTATTTTGGTGCCAGAGATTATAGTAAAATGAAAACAATCGTATCAACATCATTGATTAGTTTTCTGGTTCTTAGCATACTTCTGGGAGTTACTGGCTTTTGTTTTTCACGTTCCATGATGGGCATATTACAGACACCCGCTGATATACTGGAGGAAGCAGTACTATATCTTCGTGTTTATTTTGTGGGATTTCCGTTTCTGTTTATGTACAACATTCTTTCAACGATGTTTACTTCAATCGGTGAATCAAAGATTCCGTTGTGCCTTTTGATTTTTTCTTCTGTTCTGAATATTATGATGGATCTTTGGATGGTAGCAGGCCTTGGTCTGGGTGTGTTCGGTGCAGCCCTAGCCACGCTTATTGCACAAGGCATTTCGGCAGTATTTTCGTTTTTAATCTTTTTATACCGGATACGCCAGTATAAGAGTCCGGCTCGCTGGTTTGACGGGAGGGAATTACATTCCATGCTCCGCATTGCTGTACCGTCGGTCCTCCAGCAGTCAACAGTGTCAATTGGTATGATGATTGTACAGGCGGTTGTAAATCCGTTTGGTACACAGGCTCTTGCAGGTTATGCGGCAACGATGAGGGTAGAGAATGTTTTTTCACTGATATTTGTGTCCATAGGCAATGCAGTCTCTCCGTATGTTTCCCAGAATCTTGGCGCAAAGAAAATTGGGCGTATCAAAAAAGGATACCACGCTGCACTGGTGTTAGATTTATGTTTTGCAGTCCTTGCTTTTATAGTCATTGAAACACTGCATACACAGATTTCCTCATTATTTCTGGGTAAAGATGGAACAGCGCTGGCATATCAGGTGTCTGGAGATTATATGAGATGGCTCGGCTTCTTTTTCATTTTCATGGGTATCAAGATGGCAACAGACGGAGTTCTTCGGGGACTTGGAATCATGCGTCCATTTCTCATTGCAAATATGGTAAATCTTGCAATTCGTCTGTCAGTTGCTTTGATACTCGCACCGCGTTTTGGCATTGCATTTGTCTGGCTTGCTGTACCGGCTGGCTGGCTTGCAAATTTTCTGATTTCTTATGTGGCACTCAGAAAATCATGGCCAGACGATAAGATGGCTTTTGCTGCTATAGAAGATGGTGCGGCCGTTTTTTTAGAACAATACTGTAAAAAAAAATGACGAAAAACCAAAGTAGGAAGTGTTAAATTTTATAAGAAAAATAGAATCTGAAAATTAGAACTGAAAAATCATTGACTTTTGAAAA
>NZ_QTVB01000088.1:0-3976 GCF_003435965.1 Roseburia sp. AF42-8 | reverse complement strand
TTATCTGTATTTCCCTTTACATCTGTACAAATATCAGATAATCTATCAACCACTATTCTATTATATTGATTAATGGGTATAAACCTATATGTTTTGAGCATTCCTTTCGTATCAATAAAGTCAGTTAATAAAATACTTAAATTCATATGTATCCTCCCTACACTTTGCCTTTTGCCAAAATGTATATCAACAATTCCGAAAATCTTACCCCTGGGGTAAATCAGTTTCCGCATGTGTCTTCTGCGGAAACTGAAACACACAACCATTTTTGCCACAAATCGGCGCAACCCTTTGATTTACTGGGCTTTTCTCGTCAGAAGAGTGACTGTCTCATTTTGTGTATCATTGTCCAAACTTAGGGTAAACTCTTTTTCTATAATCGGCAACTTAAATTCTATGGATTTCAGCCACTGACCATTTTCTTTGCGTTCTTCGTAAATCTGTACATTATCCACTAACTGTGACAGGAACTCTCGTTTCTCAGCTTCGTTCATTTGGGCATACAGCTTATCAAAGAAAATGAGTGCCTTGTAGATATTGTCTCCGGTAATCTTGTCTGCCAGCAGAGCGCGTTTCTTAGTTTTTGCAGATATAAGCAATTCCTCTGCTTCATCTATTTTATCATAAGTCTTGTACAAACGGTTCTCTAAATCTGTTTTTCTTCGCTGATAATGTTTATCCTCATAATCAAGAGAATCAATATCTGACAAGATCGTATCTTTATTATGATATAGCTGTCTTAATTGTTTTTCGTAATTTGCTATTTCCTGATCTAATGCGCTTGTGTCTACTTCCATATTTATCTTGCTGCGTATTAAATCCGAAAATTTAGGATTGCTAACCAGTTTACTGATCACCTCTGCAACAGAAGCATCCAGCATTTCCTCATGCACCTGTTTTTTATAATCACACTTATGACCCCTGGTCATATTCCGGTGTTTACAGCCATAATAATAAAAGTCCTTATAATTGCTTCCATCCTTGCGCTTCTTAATGGCCTTGTTGCCATACATTCCGGCACCACAGACAGGACATTTTAAAATTCCAGATAAAAGATGTATCTTTTCTTTCTTATCACGATTGACCTTTTCGTACTTTTTAGCCTGTGCCGCAACCTTGACCTGTGCCTGCTCCCATACTTCTTCTGATACAAGAGCTTCATGTAAACCATCTACCGACAGATAATCGTCTTTCTTAACCTGCCTGTACTCGTTCCTTGTACCATGAACCTTTTCTGTCCGTCTTCTGCCATAGGAGATTTTACCGCTATAAACCGGATTCTGTATAATCCTTCTGATAAGAGCAGCATCAAATAATGGATTTTTGCCATTCTGTCTGGCTATCTTATGGATTTCATGATTTTCTAAATACTTAGCAATTCCATTCGCTCCCAAATCTGTATTTACATATTGGTCAAATATCGTTCTGATAGCTACTGCCTCTTCCTCTTTCACTACCAATTTTCCATCAATGAGAGCATATCCATATGGTGCAAAACCATCATTCCATTTACCTTCCCTGGCTTTCTGCATCCTGCCTTCCATTGTCTGAACACGGATGTTCTCACGCTCAATCTCTGCCACTGCTGACAGAACAGATATCATAAGTTTCCCGGCATCTTTAGATGAATCTATTCCATCCTCTACACAAATCAAATTTACACCAAAATCCTGCATCACTTGTAATGTTGCAAGGACATCTGCCGCATTTCTTCCAAATCTGGAAAGCTTAAATACAAGGACATAAGACACTTCATCTTTTCCTGATTTGATATCGTCCATCATCTGATTAAAGGCAATTCTTCCCTCTATTGACTTACCGGATTTTCCTGCATCCTCATACTCACCGGCAATTTCATACTCATTATAATCACAAAAGGCTTTCATTTTTGTTTTCTGTGCATCTAGAGAATAGCCGTCTATCTGCATGGTTGTAGAAACACGGGTGTAAAGATACACTTTTATCTTTTCTTTAGACATTCTTATCACCTCTTAATGTCATTTTCGCAGTCAAAGCATGGCTACTAATTATACCTGTTTATCTGGCAATGAAAGTAATCTGTCTATTACCGGATGAATGATTGCTGTCTCTGTAATCTGATTGATGGCACAAAGTTTCTTCCCTGCATCCTTACTGGATGCTCCACAATGATAAACCAGTTCTGTCTTTTCCCCATAATCAAGTATAATTAACCTGTCGTGACAATCAGGATTCGGCTTAATCCGAATCGTTGGATATTCATTTTGAAAATCCGTCACTAAAGAGTTCGTAAGAAATCCTCTCCCACCTTTTCCATTCTCTGTGAATAAAACAACTTCCACGCCATCTGCTTTCTGTGAAAGGTGTTGTAATGATTTTGCATTCATATATCATCCACAACATAGATTGATTTATTTGCCTGTTGGTAGATTTCTATGTATGCAATGTCAGCTTCTAACTTCTGGCCTTTATAAATAACAAAATCCTTTTTATCCCTATCAGTAATAAAGTTATCTGCTAAAATAGTCACATCTTTTTGAATGAACTCTACCCTTTTCTCCATTCGATCCTGTCTCTCAGTTATCGTTCCAACCTTCGCTGTTAAAAGTTCCATTTCATTTCTAGTAACAAACTGTTGATTTTGACTAATATAGTGACGCATCTCCCTAAAAGTGCGCATTATAAATATACTCTGCTGTTCTGCCAATTCTCCACGAAGAACTGTCGCAAGCATATAAATTCCTTGTTCTGTAAATGCGTATGGTAGTTTTCTACGACCTCCTTCCTGCCCTTCAAAATAATTTATATTCCGTGAAGTCACAAATTGTGATTTCACCAATTCCACTTCTTCTTTAGTTAGTTGAAACATAAAATCTTCTGGAAATCTTGTCAAATTACGTTTTACCTGTTGATTTAAATTTTTAACTTGATAACCATAAATTTCTGCCAAATCCTGATCCAACATTACTTGCTGTCCACGAAGTATGTACACCTTACTCCGAATAGCATCTGTAGTAATCAATTCTTTTGTTCCTTCCATTCTTCCTCCCAACCAATCGATTACAATTTCTATAAATTGCTGATTCCTATTCTGTTGCTATGAAATCACACATCCCTTGTTATTAGCATTCCTTGTATATTCCATCTTCTTGCCCTTCGGACAAGAAGCATCCCTCGCTCAAAGAACTCGGTCAATTGTGACTTCACAGACTATTCCTCCACCATGTTCTCCATCTGTTCCAACTTCTGCAAGGCTTTCATATACGCCATCAATCTTTTATACTGCGCATCTCCAAGGCTGTGAATCTGCTTTAATATCTTAATATCCGACCTGGTAACTTCATAATCCATATCTGCATCTTTATACTCCGGATCAATTCCTTTACCCGTTAAAAGCTGTTCCGGTGTAATATCCAATGCGTCACATATGGATAACAGACAGTCTGCTTTTGGATTCGTCTTTTTCTTTTTCCAATCACTAATGTTACTTGTTGCAATCCCAGTTCTTCTCGACAGTTCCAACTGACTCATGTTCTTCTGCTCCATTATGTAAAAAATTCTTTCACTGATAATCATGTGTGTTCCTCCGTTATATTTTATATCCGTATTTATCGTTTTTATTTCCGTTTATACGGTCATTCTATCATGCCGCAGCATTTCTTTCAATAGAAATGATAATACTTCTGAATTTCTCAATATTTTCTGTTTTATATAATTCCATGTACAACTGTTTTATTCTCTTCATGCGAAGATAATTATCAGGATCCGGTAATTGGTCCAGTTCCATTGCGTCTGCATACTTTGCCACCATTTCTCCAATAAAATTCGCCAAATCACTCCATGCATCTCTTTCTTTTATAACCACTTTATTTTTAATCATAATTGAAATCCTTTCTGCCATTGTTATCCATCATATCCTATCCAAGATACTATTCTTTCGTTCAGATAGGATAAGATAGATATTATTAAAATTAGTATTGTTAATATTAGTCTTATT
>NZ_QTVB01000087.1:0-4085 GCF_003435965.1 Roseburia sp. AF42-8 | reverse complement strand
GTGGCAGCCAGCAGTTATGTGGAAAAGAGCATGACAGAAGCAACCAACAGTCCACTGGCAGGCTTTGTAGTTGGATCACTAACCGGAATGGCAACATATGGAACGCTCAGTGAGGCAGAGCTGGAAGTAGTAAATAACGTAAAAAGACCGCAGCAGTTGGGAAATGTAGGAGAGGGTGGAAGTAAGACAGTAAAGTATTCACCAATCAAACCTTGTAATGAAATTAGTCAAGAAGTAGCAGAATCTTTTAATGGTGCAACATTTACAAAAACAACGTTGACAGAAGATACAGTTATGTATAGAGTAAGTGGTGGTAAAGCAGGAGAGGTTGGTTCATATGTATCAAGAACGCCTCAAGGAGGAGGATTGCAATCACAATTGGATTTAGCATTAAATCCTTCGTGGGGAAATACAACAGAAAATATTACCAAGGTTGTTGTTCCAAAAGGAACCACAATTTATGAAGGTATAGCGGCACCACAAAATATATATGATAGTCTTGGAAATGTGATAGGAACATTGCCAGGAGGTGGAAATCAAGTATATATCCCAAAAGTGGAAGCGGGGTGGTTTAAATGATAAAATGTGAATGTAGTGAACGAATAGGAAGTGTTATTAATTCATATAAATTATATGAAGATATTAAATTGTTTTTTGAAGAACAGGTAAAAGAAGATATATTTTCAGAAGTACCAGTAGGAAAGCCATATTGTGATGGATTTGAGTGGAAAGCAGATAAATGGTACAAGTGTAAGTGTTGTGGATGTCTATGGGAAATTAAATATCCTGATTTTCCAGCAAAAGGTTTTGTTCGTAAGTTTGCTGATGGAATATATCACCAGAAGGAGATAGGGAAAAATGAATATTAAAGAACCAATTAGTAATCTTAAATTAGTCGAGGCAATTGAAGGATTAAGTAACAATAATGCAACACAACAGAAATTTTTTACAGAATTTGCACAAGCTAAATTACTATGCCCTGCAGATATTCATTTACAAAACAGTTCGAAAGATGGTAATGAAATAGTTGTAGGTGAAGGGTCTTCAATATCTATAAAGCATTTAGAAGATACAAAAGGTAATAAGTTTTTAATTGCATTTACTGATTGGGAAGAATTATATAAATGGAATTCCTCAAAAGAACAGCAAACAGTTATTTTTGGTTATAAGGATTTTCAAAACATTATGAAAGAATCGAGAGATGTATATACAGGAATGGTAATAAATCCTTTCGGTGCCAATATTGTGATTACGCTTCCAATGCTTGATGGAATGGAAAATGATTGTATAATTAAAAAAGAAGAACAGGTGTTTATAGGCATTCCAGCTGAATACCCAACTGAATTGATAAATGAGCTATGTGTATATTTTGATAAAGAAAAGAGTGTTGATAAGGCGTTTTTATTATGGATGGTAAGGGGTGAAGAAGGAAGCTATTTACTAATATTGGATTCAAAAGAAGAACCTAATAGTCTATACCCAAGAGTTGGAAAATTTTGCATTAGATTTTTAAGAGATAAGATGCTTGATATGGTTTCAGCGGATTCGGATTTTGGAAAGAATGCAATTAGAGAATACAAACCATTTTATGAAAGAGATTAATTTAATTATGGTTATACTTTAGGACTTCAAAAATCCCTAACTCAAAAAGCTACTTTAATCTCTGTCTGTTCACGAAGTGAATGACATACAGAGATTAATAATAGCTTTTTGTCATTTACCTAAAGGGGAAAGGACTCCTTATGGCGAAATTTGCCCTCAGGTATACAAAAGGATTTGTCCGACAATTTATATTGAAGATATTGTGAGGTATTGATTTTACTAACCTGTTGCAAGCTGGGAATTTTCACCCTTCCACAGAACTATTGTTTGCTAAAATGCTTATAGACGCTGTGAGATAGCCAATTTCTGTGAATGATAAAAAATTACAAGAAGAGATTTCGTTACGAGTTTAACAAATATTCATAACATCATATTTTCTTAAAGTGGCATACCAAAATCAAGACAAGCCAACTAATTGTTAAGAAAATGCCTTATTCTGATATCTTGAATAATTTTAAGACCTAGGATAAGAAATTTAATCAGTACACCTATACGAACGATAGAACTACATGAGCAGTTGGATCAGGAATTATTAAATCTTATCACAGAAGTTCAGAACCATGAGAGCAGTACCGTGACAGCACTGGAGAATTCCGTGGAATTGTTACTATCGAGTCTGAATACCTGTATTGCAAAAATCGGATTGAACACAGCTGCAATTGCAAGTTATGAAAGCAACAGCTTTATACAGATAAGGACGTGTATGCACTTGCCAATATCAGTGAATTGTTTTATCAGCAGCATGAAGACAATAAAGATGTATATGATGCAATCTGTGAAGCGGAACAGAACCTAAAGGATGCAGCGGAAGAACGTGAGACGCAGGGAGTGTGGAAGACCGTTGCCGGAGTCGTATTGGTTGGTGTTGGGGTGGCATGCATTATTGCAACTGCAGGTGCAGGAGCCCAGAAGTATACGACGGATTTAACCGGAAACCAGACCGCAGGAATGATAGCAGGTATGGCAGCAAGTATGGCAACTGCGAAAGGTCTGAATGGAATTGAAGCAGGAGCGAAGAAACTGGCGAAACCGAAGCTTGGAGATGTGGGAACTGACGGTGGCGCAGTATTAAATGATGCGGATGTGGGTTCGGCTGTAAAGGGTGGTAGATATTCGAACTTAGGTAATATGTCATTTGAGGATGGAAAGCAATATTCATCGTGGAGTAAACTTAGAGAAGAGGGATTGTCACTTGAACAAGTAGAAAAAATAAAAGGCACACCAAAGGGACAGAAACCATTACCAGAAACTTATTTGAGTGAGGAATATATTAATAATCATCTAAATTCATTCAAGAAAAGTGGTGCGGTAAAAATAATGCCAAGTGAGCCATCAGGAACAATTGGTGGTAAAGGTGGTACATTTGTAATGTCTGGGGATGAACTAAGTGAAATAATTCGAAACGCAGATGGGGATGTGGCTAAAATAGAAAGTGTTTTGGGATTAGACAAAGGATATTTAGGAAGTAATCCTGTTATAGTGACAATTCAGGACACATCTAGTTTAAGACTTCCATCTGGCAATGAATTAGGTGCATGGCCGGAATACTGGGAACCAGGCGGCTATACAAGTGGTGGAATAAAAGAAGCAGTTATTAATCCGGCGAAAGAAGGAACATATACATATAAACATTTATTTGAATAGAGGTGCTTTAAAATGAAGTTAATTATAGAAGATGAGGGTATTAGTCTACTGGAAAACAAAGGGCAATATTATCTTCAGTATGATGCAGGAGCGCATATGATAAAGAAAAAAAGAATTGAAATTACAAATGAAGAGGCGGAGTTATGCCAATTAGATGTTGAAGAAATGTATAATCTTATTTTGCAATATCAAAATGATGGTGTATATGGTGAAGATGTAGTTGAATAAAATATATAAATTTAATTATGGTTATACTTTAGGACTCCAAAACCCTTAACTCAAAAAGCTATTTTACTCTCTGTCTGTTCACGAAGTGAATGACATACAGAGATTAATAATAGCTTTTTGTCATTTACCTAAAGGGGAAAGGACTCCTTATGGCGAAATTTGCCCTCAGGTATACAAAAGGATTTGTCTGACATTTTATTTCTAAGGTACTGTAAAACATTGATTTTACTGACTTGTTTCAAGTTGGTGTTTTCATTCTTACACAGAACTATTGTTTGATGAAATCAAAATGACACACAGAATATGGACTCTATGCTGGAGTTTATAAGGTCTATTTTGATAGCAAGAACAGGAAGTCCTGCTATATCAGTAACTAATTATCAGGCTGATAAAATTAGATACCAATGTTTATGCATCCAAGGTACATTCTTTTTCAACGGTATCCGGTGAGGTAGAAGGAAAACAGCTTACAGTTCCGGATTTAAATGTATCAATGGATGCTATGACAGCGTACCGGGCAGGCTTTTCACAGTTAATTGGTCTGATGAGTTATTATCAGAGCCTCCTGACGCAGGATGCCGGGAAGCTTCTCACACTGCGTGATGAACTGG
>NZ_QTVB01000086.1:0-4237 GCF_003435965.1 Roseburia sp. AF42-8 | reverse complement strand
TTATGGTTTTTATACAGAGAAATATATGAATAACTAAAATGAATATATTATGCATGATGAGAGGTGAGAACAATTTGAAAGTTTACTATTTAGCGCTATCATTATTTTTAACATTCTTCTTCGCACATCAGATAACGCATGTAATGTGCTTTGGCAGATATAGAGATAAAAAATGCAAAAAGAAAAAATTTTATTTTATCTATGGATTTTGGGTGGTATTTTTTGGAATATTGTGTACAATGATGGGTTCGGCATCAGGGGTGGATCATACATTTGATTATGGAATGAACTCCTTAGAATTGTATTTGGGCAAAAAAAATTATTTTGAGGGTAATGTTATTTATGCGGAAGATGACTATAAGCATAATGGTGATTTTATACTAGAGTATTATGTAAAAAATACAGAAGACATAGAAATAATATCAAAACAAATTGTGGAAGAAAATGTATTTATATTTAGAGCTTACAATTTAAGTGATATAAATGTTGTATGGAAATCGGTTGATGATGAGCTTTATGTTTATGGAGGTGATGAACTTTATGCAACTATAGATGTGGAAAGAAAAGGCTTGCTAGTAAAATTAAGTTTTTATTGGAATCAAGAAAAACTGAATCAAAACATGGGAGGATAAAAGTATGGCAAAAACAAAGATTGTAAAATTTATGTGTTCAATTGTGCTTGCGGTCAGTCTGGTACTTTCTCAAAGTTATACCGCAATGGCTTCAGGTTCGTCCACAATAAATGAGCAACAGTTGGGAGTTCTATTTGATGGGATGGAAAGCATAGTAGTACAGTTGGAAGAGATGGGATTGACAGAAGAGGATATAAGTGATTTATTTGGTGTACTACCAAGAGAAGACTCTTTTTACCATGGAGAAGATTGATGAATTGCATCAGGAAATTGAACAGCTTAAAACAGAAATACCGCCAGAAGATAATTCTTCCAGTAAGTTTGAGACACAGTTAGAAAGTATCATCAATATGGAATCTTTTGACAGAGAGAAAATCCAGAAGGTAATCAAAAAAGTGATTATCAATGGAGAGGACAATATAGAGATTGTATGGAATACAGATGATCCATTTTTCAGGTAAGATGGATGTTTAAAGAGTGTGGAGTGCCGAGAAAATGTGGCACTCCTTTCTTATGCAGGCATAAATATTGCTTTCAATATACTGCAATAGCAGGTATAATGGAAAGTGATATTTGAGGGTACAAAAAAATTAAATTTTTTTTGGTCTAGGGTTGACACGAGCAGGTTTATCAGTTCCAGATTCGGATATGCTGATTACATTAGCAGATGAATTGGATACTTCTGTAAGTGTATTGCTTGGAGAAACTGTAATGGAGTCAATGACAGATGACCTAAAAGCAATCTCTGAAAAATTAGAGGTAATTAATTTACAGTTGGCAAAGAGAAACATGGTCAAAGTAAAAACGATCCGTTGGATATTTATCTCGCTATGTGCGTTTATAGTGCTTGTTTTTATTGCTCTTGCGATTATGAAAAGTTCTTATCTAGGGTGGGATTATAATAACCCGGAATTTGCAGTTGCAGGAACAATATTACATGGATTTGAATTTGTCTTTGTGAGATTAGCGCCATTTGCTTTCATTGCTTCTGTTATTGGAATCGTAATTACCTATAAGAAGCGATAAATTCAAGTTTGTCAATTACAGGAGACATTGAAAGAGCCAGTCCATTCAAGGTGCTGGCTTTTTCAAAATTCAAATTTAATAAATTGCACGACAACTTAGAGTAAAAAAGAATACCCATTAGTAAGAAATGAATAGAAAATGAATAAAAGTGTGGGAAAGCGAATAAAAATGAGTTAGTATGCATCAGACACACTTTTGTAAAAGGGAGAAATTCAATTGGAAATACTATTTGAAGAAGTAGAATATATAGATGAGGTGAGCACATATGGAACAGGAAACACAGGAGCAAACTAATAAGTTTAATAATAAAATCTATTATATTCTTCCAGAGTTTTCAGGTAAGAATGTTCCTATTATAGAAGTTGCTAAACTAATGGGAAAAGACCAGCAGTTTATTCGGCAGGGAATAATAAGGGGGATTTTGCCGATTGGAGTTGCATTTAAGAAAACAATCCCAAATGGTAGTTATGAAGGGAAAGAATCATCTCAATACGATTTTTAAGTTAGCCCAAAATTATTATGGGAATATATTGGAATAATTTATAAAGAATAATATAAAAGTAATACAGGAGAGGTTATTGTGTGCCACCACCAAAAGTTAGGTTTCAAATCTAACGATTGGTGGCTGTTTTTTGCTAAATATAACTACAGAGTATATACCACAATTATCTTTCTATTAACTCCTTGCACTTCCCCTTCATCTACGGTATAATCGTAAAGTCCGTGTGCAACCAATCGCATGCGGGGATAAGAATGAATATATTGTGTTATGGA
Organism: Roseburia sp. AF42-8; assembly: GCF_003435965.1. Taxonomy (NCBI): domain Bacteria; kingdom Bacillati; phylum Bacillota; class Clostridia; order Lachnospirales; family Lachnospiraceae; genus Roseburia; species Roseburia sp. AF42-8. Next base: position 1,805 of record NZ_QTVB01000086.1, on the reverse strand, counting down.
TAGAGTGAAGGAGCAGGAAATGAAGAAGAAAATATGGGCGGCAGCTTTGATTTGCATTGTCGTATTAGGAATGCTGGATGGATGCGGACCAAAGGAGAAAGATACAGACAAGGAAGCAGCAGGAAATACAGAAACAGAAGCAGTGGAAGGGCTCCATGCCACAGAGACGGAGACAGAGGCACAGGGAAATCTTAAGGAAGATACCTGGTATGTTTTATCCGGTATGTATCAGCACAAAATGGAAACCGAAGAGAATACCGCTGTGATAAAAAATGTCAATGTATACAATATGGCAGGAACCATGGATGGTGAGACCTTTGTGCAGGCATCTGATTTTACCAATCATTTAAATCAGGCGGAGTATGAGATAAGCTGGAATCGTACTGAGGCAGACGAAGAAGGAAATACAGTTTATACGGTTACTTTATCTGCAAAGATTCCGTGGAATGGCATACAGACGGATGCAGAAGCTTATATCGAATATGAAGACATCAGCCTCGTGGATGCAACTACCGGAATGGTGTTGCCGCAGCATGTAGCTGCAACAGACAGTTCCATGGCTATGATGGCAGAAGTGGCTTGTGCCGGCACAACATATCAGGTGGCAGCCACAGAAGATACAGAGACAACATTTGGTGACTGGATGGTAGAGGATGGCAGTGAGTATCCGATGGTGACTTACTATGAAATAAAAGAGACTTATAAAGTAACAGCACCGGCAGAATATAAGGGACTGCTGTTCGTATTACAGACACAGCGTACCGCAGAAGAATATGAAAATGGAATTGTAAAGGGTCTTGGAACAGATGAAGCACATACATATGATGGCACAATCAATGATGGAAGTGTGGCAATTGAGTTAGACCGGGATTATGAGTATATCAATGCAGAATAGAAACTGAGCAAAGTGGGCAAAGCTTACTTTGTATCAGCATGAAACAGAATCGTCGAAAGGTGGTTCTGTTTTTCCACGTTTAAAGGAGCATACAATGGATTATAGCAGATTAGAAAAAGGAATTATGGATTTCATACAGGAGGAGCAGGTAAAGCTTGGATACCGGAAAGAAAAAATCCGGTTATATTATCCTTTAAGTTCCTTAAAACATTTCTTAGGAGAAGAAGTGGGTGGAAAATCAACGGAAGAATTGGAAAAAGAATTTTATGAAGCAGCAGGAATACGACTTGGCAGAGTAGAAATCAGCAGAAACAAGGACCGCTTTTGTTTTGTAGTGCCGGAAGAAGGCACGGAATATGTGCATGAAAAAAGAAGTGGAAATTCTTTTATTAAAAAGCTGGTGGCTCTGCTGCAGACACATCCTTGCACCATAGAGGATATCCATAAGCTGTTCTTAGGAACCGGCGAGAAGATACATTTTGAGAAAATTGAGACAGAGGATTTTGACTATTTCATTTATTTTGAAAGCGGAGAGGATTCCTATTATTATTGCTTTAAGGACGAAGGCTGCCATATCATCTATCATCGTTTTATGCCGGAGGATTACCGGGATTTGTTTTCTGACAACATAGAGTAAGCGAGGAAGAAAAAATGCAAAAGAAAATAAGCAGAGTAATTGCAGTATACAATCATTTTTGAGGAAAATATCGTTACGAATCATAAGCTTGTCCTAGCCATTCGAAGGGAAAAATGGTAAAATAGAACTAATGATGTAAGTTAAGAAAAGAAGAAAATTCACAGAAATAAAAAATAGTAGAATTTTTCTCTCTGCCGCAAGATGATTTTAGGTCGGTTGAGGGATTAGAAAACGCCGGAAACCCGCATAAACTCTATGTTTTTGCGGGTTCTC
>NZ_QTVB01000085.1:0-4669 GCF_003435965.1 Roseburia sp. AF42-8 | reverse complement strand
TAATAAAAGCAATCATGTAACAAAACGCAAAATGAGAACAACTTTCGCCATTCTCATTTCCACATAATTTCAATTACTAATCTTCTATACTATCTTTTGTATCTTGGATTTAAATCGCTGAGAATTTTTTTAGCATTTTCAATGTCATTATTCTCAAATTGACTTTTATGTGTATATTTTAATTAATAAAAGCAATCATGTAACAAAACGCAAAATGAGAACAACTTTCGCCATTCTCATTTCCACATAATTTCAATTACTAATCTTCTATACTATCTTTTGTATCTTGGATGTAACAAAACGCAAAATGAGAACAACTTTCGCCATTCTCATTTCCACATAATTTCAATTACTAATCTTCTATACTATCTTTTGTATCTTGGATTAAATCGCTGAGAATTTTTTTAGCATTTTCAATGTCATTATTCTCAAATTCCTTTTCCATTGCCTCTAATTGTCTCATAAGATTTCGCAGATAAGCTTTAAAAATTGCCTTATGTTCATTACTCACTTATTACCACCACCTTTCGTTTTTTATATCACCCAACAGCAAAGTTCTCAAATCAGGGTATCGGCATAATAAGGTACTTTGTTTTATAACTCTACAAATTAACAAAGCTCTCAAACAGGTGTAATGTCAATTGCAATTCATCCACTGTTTTACATCTTTCTGAATTAACAAAGCTCTCAAACGAGCCAAGGGAGAGAAGAGAGCAGAGAGAGGTTTTACATCTTTCTGAATTAACAAAGCTCTCAAACAAAACGAGCTTTATCGGAGAAATGCTGAGGTTTTACATCTTTCTGAATTAACAAAGCTCTCAAACTACTTCGTCCGGGTCTATTAATGCAGTAAAGTTTTACATCTTTCTGAATTAACAAAGCTCTCAAACAAAGCGGCGAAAGCATATCAAACCTCATGTGTTTTACATCTTTCTGAATTAACAAAGCTCTCAAACATATTTAGCTTTGATGCATCGTTTTTACAAGATTATCCACTATCGGTCGAAATGGTTCCATTAAATCAGATGCCAAATTAAATTGATTAAAAATATTATCATGAAATAATCCAATCTGCGTAATATACCCATTTAGGGCTGTTTCTCTAGCACAAGTAGAAAGTAGTAAACTGTAGCCATAATTCAATGCAGCATTTATACTGTTTTCAGCTGTCCTTGTAAAATCCAAACCAAACAATGCATTAAAATAAACTTTTGCTGCATGCCCCTCTCTGTTTGTTGCGTCACCAAACTCAATCTGTGTAATATATTCATAAAGCATCTGAGCTTCCGTTCTATCCCATCTTTCAAGATTTTCAGCCTGTTTTCTGATTTTCTCAGTAACTATTTCCGTCCATACCGATGTTTTTATATCCTCCGACCACGCAATTTGTTTCCGCACTTTCATACTCGTGTCATGGCTTCCGTAATATGGAATTAATTCAGAGGAAGGATTTCTTTTTTCATCACAAAATACCACTTTTATTTTCTTTTTCGTCAACTCACAAAGTAATGCTGCAGTAAGAGAAACGGATGTCGTTTCAATCATCAATATAGAAATTTCACTAATATGTATTTTGACAACATCCTGATTTCTCACTATCAAATAACCCATCTGATAATCTAACTTCGCACTGCTTGAGATGACAACAGTCCGCCAGCTCATACCGTATGGAGATTGATTTTCTTTTCATACAATCCTGTTACAGATTGATTAATCAGATATATTTCTTCATCTCCAATTTTCTTACTTATCAACATTTTTCCACAATGTGCAGATTCGCCCAATAATGTCATATCACATTCACTTCCTAAAACAGCCGCTAATTGTAATATTTGACACAATACCGCACATTGCTCTTTGATTGATAAATTGCTAAACTTTTCACTGCCTTTTTCCAGCTTATCTCCAACAGGATTTGGTCTTTTTGAAAAAATACAATGTTTAAATTTCTGTATAAGTTCTGAATACAAAACCTCATTCTTTTCTTTTGTGATAATCTTATCTATAGTATCTTTTTCTTTGACTTTTTCCAGCTTTGAAATATATTTTATCCACTCATTTTTTAAGCATAAATTTACTGCATTCCGCACACTTAATTGATTTCCTGTTTTCCCGGTAATATAACAGAAATAACCATTCCTCTTTATTAAAGAGCCTATTTTTATCTTTTTAAGCCTTATATCTGCATCAACAAGTCCCAATATTTCGTCACAGTATTTTTTTAATTCGCCCGGTTTCTGTTCTATCTTTCGGGTCAAATACACCGGCACCGATTCAATTGTCCGGATTCGTTTCTTCTTTTCAGTATGTTCTACTAAAAAGAAATATGCACCGGTTACCTTCGTAAATCCTCCATATTTTGTAACATCCTGCATTTTATCATCTGATGACTTAAACGGAATATATCCCTCACCTTTAGCTTTTTTAGCACTGTAAAGAGTCTCATTTGCCAATCCGTCTTTTCCTTCAAAACTATATCGGGTCATCAACGGGGTATTTCTGCTTAACATCCGCTTTACGGTAGTTATTGTTCCTGCCTCTCCATCCTTTCTCTGTGCAATCCATGCCACTTCACCATTACGTTTTACATCCCAGTCAAACATTTTTGACAAATTATAATCTTCTTTATAATTATCATAATCTTTTTTTATAAAGTTAAGCGGATTTTGAGTAAATTTCACATAATATACATTTCCAACTACAATATTAAGATATGCGTCATGAGCATGATGGAAATCATTAACCAGACGACTCTTCGGAATATCATCCCTTGTATGCCTAAATTCAGATACATTTGACGCCTTTGCATAAACAATCTTACTGCCCGGTAAAAGTTGTCGCAGTATATTTGCTACACCTTTTGTTCCCTGGCTGGTTTCTACCAGCTGTCTTGCAATAAATCCCGCTTTTTGTTCATCACTAAATGGATTTCTATCCATAAGACGATTATATTTTTCTTCTGTAATAAATCCAGATTTTCTAAGCTCCAGCCACATTTTTTTCTGTGATAAAAAGATTTCCTCCTCTATTGGGTAATGATCACTCTTATGCGCATTCTTTTCTTTGCAGACTAAAACCAGATTATTATCAATATTATCATCTTTCACAAAATGCCTTGGATAAATATGGTCTATATCATACAGATTATTATCGAATAAATCATCCAATTCTATATGCTTTCCAGTATACATACATCTTCCTTTTTGAGTGAGGTAAAGATACATTTTTTTACTTCTGATTTTTCCATCTTCCTCTGCATTAGCAATCACCTGCATCCAATCAGTAGTTTCATCTTTTACTTTTTTATATAATTCTTCAAATTTATTACGTCTGCTTGAAGTCCGGGTTTTATGTTCATCCGGTTTTCTTGTCATTTCAACAAATATACGCTCTGGTTCGCAGCCCAATACTTTAACCAACTCTTTAATCACGAGAATTGTCTGCCAAATCATTCTCCTTACCGGAGCAGAAAAATAATATTCATTCAAATCTTCCGCTTCAATCTCAGATAATGTTTTCAGCATTGTATTTTGATATTCTGCCAGGCATTCTTTATAGTTATATAAACTGCTATTTATAAGCTCCATTAAATTCAGATTATTGTTCCATAGTGCTCTGATAATACTTATTGATTCCCCTGTTGAAGTATCTGCTCCATTAAGTTCTAAAAATTTCTTTGATAAATTACCCCAATCTTTGAATTTAAATCCTAAAATTCTTTTAATCTGCTCTTCCGAAAGTTTATTTCCATATTTTTCTTCTATTCTAGCTTTCAGGAATTTTCTAGAATCTCCATAGACCGTACACCAAAATACTATGTCCTCTATCATTTTCTGAACACTGTCTTTAGAAATATCCTCACCAAATATCGGTTTGAATTTACCATATGTTGTTAATGCACTATTTATTGAAACATCCACTCCTGTAACCTGCTCTTCTGTTTCAATAATTCCTCTTGTATATAAGTATTTACATAACTGCTTCTTTGTTACTTTTTTCCCTTTTTGAAATACAGCTTTGTATATATCCTGCTTTAACTCAACCGAGATTCTCTCCCCATCAATCTTAATATTATTAATTTCATTAAGAACGCAATAGCTTTGATATTCCAGTGAAGCTTTCGGCAATACCTGTTCTCCGCTAATATATGTGCAACGCCGCACCATCCGTGATATAAATGCTTCTGATGTCGCTTTCATATCTATCTTCTCATCAATATTCCATGGTAAAACCTGTCCATCTTCTCGTCTTACAACCCAACCATTTCCTCCATTTTTGCCACTGTTTTCTGATGTTGGTCCTACATAATACGGTATTTGAAATGTAAAGAGTTTTAATATTCTTTCTGATACCGACAACCCTGTTTCATCCTTTTCCGTTAAAAATGGAAGATAATTTCTGCATTTGAAAGTATTTTCTTCATTTCTCTTGCATGCACCTGATTTGGAATTACTCCGTTAGATGCTGTCAGCTGTTTCGGTAAAAATGTTTCATTTTCAATAGATGTAAGTATTTTCTGTACATTCTCATCTTCTTTTTGAGCATCTTTCAAAAGTTTCTTAATTTCCTTATACAATTCTTCCGAAGTTCTTTTTATTTCCAACTCTTCTTTCCTTATTTTTTGAGTTATAAGATCCTACATATGATGCATAGGAACCATCTGCATCAC
>NZ_QTVB01000084.1:0-4735 GCF_003435965.1 Roseburia sp. AF42-8 | reverse complement strand
CTGTCCCGTCCCACACAAGGGTATTGAGATAGTCCCGGATGGGATGGTACTTGTTTTCATTCGCCACAATCCCGATGGCGTTATCAATCTTTTTCTCATTGGTAAGCCCATAGGTTTCTTCCAGATAAAGAAGCAGATACTTCATGTCCGTATCGTTCAGGCGGTGCCTTCCCTGTGAAAACCGATGGGCTTTATGATGTCCTTGCGGTCGGTCAGAATGTTGTATGCAATAGCCCCGGAAAGTAGCGGGTCACGCTGGAATACGGTCAGGCAATTCCGTATGCTCTGACGGACACCGCCTTTCTCGGTAGTTTCCAGCCCCGCCTTGATTTCCTCAATGCTCTGGGGCGGCTGCATGGCGTTCATGGTGTTTTTTAGTTCTTGCTGCGTCTGCGGCTGCAAGCTCTGCCATTCGCTGTTCAAGCTGTATCACATCCTTTCCGTAGTCCGTAATCAAAGCCGCTTTTTCCTCTGTTTCCCCGAACAGCAGCACATCCAGCAGATATTCCACTTGGTCTTGCTTCTGTAAGGCTTCCACAAACCGGGGATGAAAGATTTCCTCCGGGGAGTGCGGGGCGTAGTCCTTTCTCCATGCCATAAGCAAGTGAAGATAATCGGCAAGGATACGGAAGCAGCGGTTCTTTGCTTCCTGAAACTGTTCCTCCGGGGATTTCTGCCGGGGCTTGGGCTTTTTTGCCTTTCCCGGCGGTTTCCAGTCCTCATAGGAAAGCCCGAAGTCCTGTGCCAGTTGTACGGCAGCTTCTTTCTTTCCCAGCCCATACAGGGCGGCGGTAAAATCAATCACATCCCCATCCGCACCGCAGCCGAAGCAGTGGTAACGCCGATCCAGCTTCATACTTGGGGTTTTATCATGATGGAACGGGCAGCAAGCCATCCCGTTCGACCTACATGGATTCCATAATGCTCCGCAGCCTGTCTTGTTGTGACGGACTGCTTCACAGCTTCAAATACATTCAAATCTGTCCCTCCTTGAAAATAAGAAAAGCACCTGACATTCTCTGATTGAAAATGGCAAGTGCCTGTTAAAGTTCCATATCCTGTTGTTTGTGTTTCGTCTGTGCCGGGACAGTTCTTTGTGCTTTTTTCTCGTCTGCCTTATCCTGCAAGACTTCTTTGATGGGCTGCTTCTTGGGCGGCTCTTTGCTTTCTTCTGTGCCGGGGGTGGCTTTCCGTACCCAGTAGCGGATGTCCCGCAGCTTCTTCAAATCCTCCTGTACCTCGGTCAGTGGTACTTTCAGCTCTGCGATTTCTTCCAGAAGTTTTTCCTGCTCCTCTTGCAGCTCCTTTTGGGTACTGTCCTTATCGTCTGGGTGCTTGGCAAGGTAGGCGGCGGCTTTCGCATACCGGGCAACCTCCGGGTGTTCCTGTTTGAATTTCTCCTTTGTTTTCTTAAAAAATATCTTCTGGTACTTCTCATAGACAGGCTTACATTCCTTGCAGGCTGTCTGGCTGGCAAGAATCCCGTCAATCACTTTGCTGCGGGCTTCCTTTGGCTTCATCTGATTGCGGTAATCTGCGGCTGATTTCCCGGAAGATTCCAGAAATGCTTCTAAGTCCTCCACAGTGGAAAGCCCCTTTTGCCGAAGATAGGACAGGGCTTCGCTGACTGCCTTTAAGTCCTGTGAAGTCCCCCGGTTCTGTCCAGCCCTTGTCCAGTCCTTCCGTTCTTCCTTTCGTATCTCCATGTACTTCATCAGCAGATTGGGAAGAAGTGTCGCTTCCTCCGCCGCCTTTTGTGCAAGCAGCTCTTTCCGTTTTTCTCCCAGCTCGGTAATCCAGCCTTTGAGGTTTTGGATAAGCTGCCGGATGGACTTCATCAGACTGTTGGCGGCTCTGATTTCCCGGTTCAGGTTTCCGATATTCGTCTGGATACCACGCTTTTCCATCTGCCGGACAGCAGCCCCCTCATGGACAGTGGGGACAATATCAAGCCCCTGTCTGGCATAGGAACGCAAGTCCACACGCTCCGGACGGTCATTGGCTTCCAGATAGCGGTTCTGGATGACCTCCCATTCATGCCGCCAGATTTCGCAATACTTCTGGTCGTTCCAATCCACCGTATCCTCCTTGTGGCTTTTCCATCTGCCGGACGGAAGTTTTATCCGTTCCCCGTTTTCGTCAAGGTCATAAACCTTGCGGCTCTTGGGAAGCCATTTTCCATGTTCGTCCATTGCCCTCATAGTGAGCATGACATGGGCGTGGGGATTGTGTCCCGGCGGATGGGGGTCATGGATGGCAAAGTCAGCAATCATGCCTTTGGAAACAAACTGCTTCTGGCAAAACTCCCGGACAAGGACAGCATACTGGTCGGGCGGTATCTCTCTGGGGATCGTAAGCACCCACCGCCTTGCAAGCTGGGAGTTCCATTGTTTTTCCACCGCTTCGGCGGCGTTCCACAAAGTATTGCGGTCTGCATATTCCTGTGGGGCATTAGGTGGGAGCAGGATTTCATTGTGGACGATACCACGCTTTTCCGGGTAGTGCTTCACTTGCTGGTCATATTCACAGAACAGTTTTTCGCCACTCTGGTAAGCAGCGGCGGCAACCGCAGACTGCCGCTGACTGCGCTGAACAATCGTGATTTCGTTGTGTGGACAGGGCATTTCGTGTCCCTCCTTTCGCTAATTGGTGGACGGGGTGGCGTTTTACCACCTCATTTTGGGCAGAAAAAAAGCAGGAAACCTTTCTTTCAGATTTCCTGCTCGGTGTGCCGCTGTGTGGGCGGCGGGTATTTAGTTGTAAAAGTTCGGGACAAGTTGACCCGATGTGAAGCTGACGAACTGGAATTTATTTGTTGTTATTTTCTATCAATCCCCAAAACATCATAGTATTCATCACTATACTCAATGCCACTATTGTCAAAGCGAGATTGCAGTTCTTTTACATAGTCATAAGGGTTATCAATAGGGGAAATTTCTAATTCTGTTTCAAGATAACTTAATGTCGCTTTCTGTTCCTCTGTGCGGATTGCTTCTTCCTCTTTGAGGTGTTTTTCAAATTTGTCTTTGTCCATCCAAATAATCTGCTCAATAGGATTAGTAGAACCACAAGCAAGAATAAGTCTCATAAAATCCTCAAAGGTTCTTGCCAGTGGATAAACAAAAACATCTGCACAAGTATCAGGATTGCAGGCAAAAACCATTTCCCCATACGGCTCAATAAAGCAATACATAATACTTCCTTCAAAACCTATTGCCTTTGCATTGGTCGGATAGCAGAAGTAAGAATAAATATCTTCAACTTGTTCAAGACAAATCAAAGAGCCATTTATATTCAGTTCTTTGTATTGGTCAAAAAGTGTTTCCATTTTATCACACTCCTTTACAACTTCTAATTTTTCAGTTCTACAAGTTGGAAGTTGTCGCTATGAAATTTCTTTTTCATCATCTCTTGGTGGTCGGACATAACATAACATTTCTTTTTCACAAGCACCAAATTTTGAGAAATTGGATTTCGCTTCTTTTAGCGTTATTCCATGATTAGAGTCGCTTGGTTCGTTATCAGAAGCAATGAACGGGTCATTCTCCCAAAAACAAACGGGGCAAATATACCCACAATCTTCATTTGCCGGAACATTATAGGTAAAATATCCGCAGCAAGGACATTGGTATTTTTTCATATAAACCTCACGTTTAAGCCTTGACCTCAAATTCCTGATTTATTTCTGACTTTATTATACTTCATCGATTATCGAAAAGATAGCATATTTTATGAAACTTGTCGGCTGGGAACAGCTTGCACCGCAAGGTGTCCCCAACAGGCAAGTCCACAAAAGGGTAGCTGGCTGCAGCCAGCGCAGGGGAAGTGTAGCGTCCCCTGTTTGATTTGGAGCAGACCATGACTGCGGAAAATCACAGCTCTCCGGCGAGGAGCCTTCGGAGAACGCAATGCACCAACCTCTGGGTGGTGTATAATTGCGCCCTTAGTAAACTAAGGGGTTTCCGGCTTCTTCCGTTCCAGCAGTTTTTTCAATAGTTCCTGCGTGTCCTGTCTGTGAAAAATGAGTTTCAACAACAGCATGATATCATCATCTGTCAGGCGTTCCGGCTCTTGCAGAAAACTTTCCAGCATACCGCCACGAGTACAGAGCCGGTGCGTCCGTTCCTTTCGGGTAAGCTGCTTTAACTGGTGCTGCAATGCCTTTTCATCATTGATGGCTTTCCGCAGTTTCTTTTCGCTTTTCTCCAGCTCCCGGTTGAGCTTTTCCAGCTTCGAGGTATCAGGCAAGGGCAGCGTCCTCCTTTCCCGGTATCAGCACATAAATCCTATTCGGTTCTCCCACGCCCTGACGCACCCGCATGATAAGTCCGGCGTTTTCCAGTTCATTCAGAGAACGCTTGACCGTCATGGGACTGCGGGACAGGACTGCGGCAATGGCTGTGATGGGGAAGCAGACAAACAGGATTCCGTTCTCGTCCTCCTGCTCTTTGGATAGCATAGCGTCCAGCATCCGGCAGTACATGACCTTTGCGGTGCTGCTGACTGGAAATCCTGTCAACGCTCTGGGAAATGGCATACAGGGCGGCAATGGTGTGTCTATCGTCATAAATTCAAAATTCATTCGGTGTGTTCCTCCTTTTTCTTTGATCGTTTGGATAAATAACGGGGGCAGTCAATCACAACCGCCCGGAAGCTCTGCTTGCACCCATGCTGGCATTTCCGGCATAATTCGTTGTAAGTGACACGCCCCCGGTCATTGAGGTAAAAGGAAAGC